>WTJQ01000008.1 GCA_011524785.1 Planctomycetota bacterium
GGTTCCTGCAGCAGGAGGAGGTTGGGCGGGCCAGGGCTCGCGACACGGACGGACCGTTCTGCTGAGCCAGGGCGGAGTCTAGCGCCTCGGGGGCTGCGGACCTCAATCCCACAGAGGTGACGGCGGGTGCCCGACCCAGCGCCGCCCTCCGCCTCGGATCGGGGAGGTCGACCGCCCTGCCCCGGAGCTTCGCGCGCGGGCCCAGGAGCTCGGCTGCAGGCCCCCCCGTGGGGCGCCCGAAAAGGGGGTTGGCGCCCCCCCCGTCGGGCGCTAACCTCTCGCCCCTGCGACGCGGGACCGCTAGCTCAGTTGGTTAGAGCGCTACGTTGACATCGTAGAGGTCACTGGTTCGAATCCAGTGCGGTCCACCATCGCTCCCGCCCTCGAGCGCAGTCTCGGGCTGGGCAGCGGCCAGCCGGCCTCCCCCCGTCCCCCGCGAGGGAGATCCCTCCAACAGCCGGCCTCGAGACCGTACACAGGGGTCATGAACTTGCTCCTGCTGGCTCTCCTCGCCGGTGCTCCTGGGGAGGACCCGGCCCGCGCGGCCGCCTACGACGCCCTCGCCCAGCACCCCCGCCGCACGCCCGTGGTCGAGGTCGCCTCGGTGGTCGGTCCCAGCGTGGTCTACATCGAGACCGAGTCCGTCGGGACCGTCGAGAGCTGGCCCTTCAGCCGCAAGGTGCGCCAGCAGGGCGGGGGGACCGGGGTCGTCGTCCACGAGGAGGGCTTCGTGGTCACCAACTTCCACGTGGTCCGCGGGGCCCAGAGGATCACCGTCTCGTTCGCCGGGGACCCCGTCAGCTACCTCGCGGAGCTCCTGTCGTACAAGCAGAACGAGGACCTCGCCCTGCTCCGCATCCTGGACGAGGGCCTGCTCGACACCGGGGAGCTGCGTGAGGGACTGCCCGCGGGGATGCGCTCGGGCAGCGTTCGCCGGACCGAGACGCCGGACCTGTTCCACGTGGAGGTGGAGCGACGCCCCTTCCCCGCCGTGCGCATGGGCACGAGTGCCGACCTCATGATCGGCGAGACGGTCGTGGCGATCGGCAATCCTCACGGTCAGGAGCACACGGTCTCCGACGGGATCGTCTCAGGGCTCCACCGCGACGTGCAGGCCCAGGACCTGCGCTTCTCGAACCTGATCCAGACCGACGCCTCCATCAACCTTGGAAACTCGGGAGGCCCGCTCCTCAACATCCACGGTGAGCTGATCGGCATCAACACGGTCATGAACACGGCGGCCGAGAACATCGGGTTCGCGATCCCGGTGGATCGGGTCCGGGAGGTCCTCGAGGAGGAGCTCATCCCCAACGCTCGCCGCCGTGCCTGGCTGGGGCTGGACCTGGACCCCATGGACCCGGGGCTCGTCACCGCCGTCGTCCCGGGCGGGCCCGCCGAGGCGGCCGGGCTCTGCGTCGGTCACCGCATCGAGCGCCTCGGGGAGCGGCGCGTCGAGACGGCCGAGGACTGGACCCTCGCAAGCCTCCAGCTCATGCCCGGGGAGCTCACCCTGGCCGAGGTCGCGGGGCCCGATGGTCCCCTGGAGCTCAAGCTCATCCCGTGGACCAAGGTCGACGGCATCCTCTGGCGTCACCTGGGCCTGCGAATCCAGGTCCTGAAGACGCGCCGCAGCGGGGACCTCGTCCGCGTGATCAGCGTGCAGCCGGAGGGCCCAGCAGCGGCCACGGGCATGGAGATCGGCGACCTGCTCCCTGCGGTGCGTCCGGCGACCATGGGCGGGCGTCCCAGCGCCAAGATCCGATCGGGCCGGGACCTGGCTGCGATCGTGGAGCGCATGGCTCCGGACGAGGAGCTCGAGGTGGAGGTCATCCGCGTCCGCCCCGAGGCTCCCGGCGAGCTGGACCGCTACGTCGGGACCATCGTCGTTTCCGGGGGCTGACTCCTCTGCCGGGCCATGGGCTCGAGCCCGCGAGGTCGACGACCGCGCGGCCCCGTGTCCCGTCGGGAGAGCCGGCCGCACGCCGCGTGCATCGAACGGAGCGCCCTCCTACGATCGAGTCCTGGGATGAGAGCTCTCCAGCAGTTCACCGAGCGCTTCGGGCAGCTGATGTCGCGGACGCTGCTGACGGTCCTGTACTACGGGGTCCTCGGCCCGGTCGCCCTCGTCTACCAGCGCGTGGCGGATCCGCTCCACCTCCGACGCCGCCCCGATGGCAACTGGACCGCCTGGCGTGGAACCGACAGCTCCCTCCGGGCCGCTCGCCGACAGGACTGACCCATGAACGTCCTCGGACTCTCCTTCCACTACCACGACTCGGCCGCGGCCCTGGTCAAGTCGGGGGTGCTCGTCGCTGCCGCCTGCGAGGAGCGCTTCAGCCGGGTGAAGCACGACTCGGGCTTCCCCACCCGCGCTATCGCGTTCGCACTGGAGAAGGGCGGCATCACGCTCGACGAGGTCGACCACGTCGTCTTCTACGAGAAGCCGTTCGTGAAGTTCGAGCGCATGCTGCTGACGTCCCTGGCGACCTTCCCCCGGTCCGCAGGGGTGTTCCGGGAGTCCATGCAGCGCTGGATCAGCGACAAGCTCTGGGTGAAGTCTCGCCTGGCACGCGAGCTCGGCGTCCCGCGCTCCAAGCTGCTCTTCGCCGATCACCACATGTCCCATGCCGCGGCGAGCTTCTTCACCTCGCCCTTCGAGGAGGCTGCGATCCTCACCGTGGACGGCGCGGGCGAGTGGACCACCTCCACCATGGGGACCGGGCGCGGGACCTCCATCGAGCTCCACAAGGAGCTGCGCTTCCCGCACTCGCTGGGGCTGCTGTACTCGGCCTTCACGGCCTACTGCGGCTTCGAGATCAACGAGGGCGAGTACAAGCTGATGGGGATGCACCCCTACGGCACGCCCCGCTACAAGGACCGCATCCGCGAGCTGATCCACGTCGCCGACGACGGCAGCCTCTGGCACGACATGAAGTACTTCCGCTACCACTGGTCGCGGAACGACACCCTCTCGACCGCGTTCGAGGAGCACTTCGGCCGGCCCCGCCGCGATCCGAAGCACCAGGACAAGAGCCTGGATCCCTTCTACTGCGACATGGCCGCCTCCATCCAGGCGGTCACCGAGGACGTGCTGCTCCAGATGCTGGGGCACCTCCACCAGACCACTGGCCTCCCGGCCGTCTGCCTCTCCGGAGGCGTGGCCCTCAACTCCGTCGCCAACTACAAGCTGCTGCGGAAGGGCCCGTTCGAGGACGTCTACATCCACCCCGCCCCGGGCGACGACGGCGGCTCGGTCGGCGCTGCGTACTGGGCCTACAACCAGGTGCTGGGCCAGCCTCGCGGCCCCGCCCTCGACCACGCCTACCTGGGGAGTGAGTACACCGACGCCCAGATCGAGGGGTTCCTGCGGGAGTACGACATTCCCTTCGAGAAGATCCCCGACGACCAGGAGTTCTACCGCTTCGTCGCGCAGGCCCTCGCCGACGGCATGGTCTGCGGCTGGTACCGCGGGCGCTTCGAGTGGGGCCCGCGTGCCCTCGGCGCACGATCGATCATCGCCGACCCCCGGCGCGCGGAGATGAAGGACAAGCTCAACGCGACGATCAAGTTCCGGGAGGCCTTCCGTCCCTTCGCGCCCTCGGTCCTGGAGGAGCGGGCCAACGAGTTCTTCGACATCCCCGAGGCCGAGCGGCACTTCCCGGCCCGCTTCATGCTCTACGTCGCCCCCGTTCGGGAGGAGAAGCGCGCGGACCTGCCCGCGATCACCCACGAGGACGGCTCGGGCCGCCTCCAGACCGTGTTCAAGGACACCAACCCTGCCTACCACCAGATGATCGCCGCCTTCGGCGAGCTGACGGGGGTGCCCGTGGTCATGAACACGTCCTTCAACCTGAAGGGCGAGCCGATCGTCGAGAGCCCGGCCCACGCCTTCAACACCTTCTCGCGCAGCGGCATGGACCTGCTGCTGCTCCACAACTACGTGGTGCGCGCCGACGCCAAGCGCGAGATCGCCGAGACCCCGTTCCACCTGCGCCACGAGGGCGACTCGGTCCTCCAGATGGTGAGCTGAGCCGTGCGCGCCCTCAACTCGCTGCTCGCGGTCCTGGTGACCCTGGCCCTCTTCGGGCTCGCCATGGAGGGAGGACTGCGCCTGATCGGCCGCGGCCCGGCCGTGACCCTCAACCGGTACGACCCGGTCACGGGCTGGTCGAAGGTCCCGGGGCTCGAGGCCGGCCGGCGGACCTCCGAGTACACGGTCGAATTCGCGTTCAACTCCGTCGGGCTGCGAGAGGACCCGAGCGTCACCCCCGAGCGGCTCGACCCCGAGGCGCTGCGCGTGCTGTGCCTGGGCGACTCGTTCGTCCTCGGGTTCGGGGTCCAGCGTCAGGACCACTTCGTGGACCTCCTGGAGGCGGCGCTCCGCGCCACGGGCAGGCCGGCCGAGGTCGTGAACGTGGGCACGGAGGGCTGGTCGACGGACCAGCAGGTGGCGTGGCTGGAGACGTACGGGGCCGCCTGGAGCCCCGACCTCGTGCTGCTGCCGTACGAGAACGACCTCTTCTGGAACACCCAGGAGCAGTACCTGCGCTTCCCCAAGCCGCGCTACGGCGAGGACGGGCTGCGGGAGCCGCGCCCTCTGGCGGACCCGGGTCCCCGTCCCCTGCGGGATCGGTCGGCACTGCTCGGCCTCCTCCCCGGCGGCGGTGCTAGACCCCCCTTGATCGAGGTGGAGGGTCACACCCTGCTCGCGGAGCATGGGGTGCTCCTTGAGGGCGGAGGCCCTCGGCAAGGCGACATCACGGCCCGCACCAGGGGCTGCCTGCGCGCCGTCGCGCGCTGGTCGACCGCCGAGGACACCCTTGTGACCGTCGTGCCCCTGCCCTCCCACAGCGCGATCGAGGAGCGCTACGCGAGTGAGGTCTTCGGCCCCCGCGTGCTGGACGGCCTCGCACGCTCAGCGTGGGATCCGGAGCGCCCGCTCGAGCTCCTGTTCACCCTGGCCGCCGAGGCCGGCCTCCCCACGCACGACCTGCGACCCGCGCTCGAGGCGTCCCTTGCCTCGGGCGGCCGCCCGTACCACGAGGTCGACTGGCACTTCTCACCGGAGGGCTCCCGCGTCGTAGCACGCTCGCTCCTGGAGGCCGTCGACGCGAGCGGCGCCCTGCCTCCTGCCACGGGAACGGTGCCCGAGGTCCTGGCGACGGCCGCCTCCCCCAACGGCCGACCCACGTGGCCCCTCTGGTACCTCGCCCTGACGTTGGGCCTCGCGACCGCCTACCGGCGGGCGTACCCCGACGAGTCCACACCTCGCGCCGCGCTCCAGGTCGCGGGCCTGCTCGCGCTCGTCTTCACGGTCGCCCTGGGGGGCTCGGCGCTGCTGGCCCTGCTCCCCCCGGCGGCGGCCAGCCTGCTGGGTGCCACGCTCCTCGCAGCGCTCCTCGGCTTCTGCGCCTGGAAGCTCGGGGACCGCCTGGGCACCATCACGGAGCTCGTCAGCGCCTTCGTGCGCCGCGGCCACTGGTACCTCATGCCCCTGGTGGTCGTGCTGCTGACCGTGGGGTCCCTGCTCGTGGTCGCAGCCTCCTCGCCGCTCGTCGCGCCGTTCATCTACACCCTGTTCTGATCCTCCCGTGAAGCGCTTCCTCGCCGAGAACTGGCTCTGGATCCTGGCCCCGATCGTGATCGTGCTCGGGCTGCTCTACGCCATGAGCCAGATGGGTGGCGACGCCCCGTCCTCCGCAGGGCACGTCTACAGGCTGTGAGCGGCGAGCCTCACTCGAGCAGGTGCAGCCCGAGGCGCTCCAACAGGAGATACCCCCCCGCGGCCTGCACCACGGCCTGCGGGATGGACGTGTCCTCGTCGATCATCAGTCGAGGCAGGCGGTAGGCGGGCGAGTCCGCAGTGACGACGCCGGCGTGGGTCGTCACCGCCAGGCAGTACCCGGCTCGGCGAGCGGCCTCCTCGGAGGCCCCGTCGAAGTCCCACCGCCGGCCGAAGGGGTAGGCGAACGTCGTGGGCGCGCCGCCCGCCAGGGAGCGCGCGAGATCCTCGCGCCCCCCCTCGATCTCAGCGGCCTGCTCCTCCGCCTCCAGGGTCGACAGCACCTCGTGCGTGCGCGTGTGGCCGCCCAGCTCCAACCCAGCCGCCGCAGCCTCGTCGGCCTCTGCGAGGGTCAGGTGGATCCGCTCGCAGAGGGCCTGCAGGTCTCCGCCGCGCTCCTCGACCAGCTGCCCCAGGACCCGGTCCCGCTCCTCGCGACGGGCCTGGTACTTCAGGACCCGCTTCACCTGGTACGCGCTGGCCCGCTCCTCGAGCAGGAGCTGCTCGAGCCGGACGCAGGCGTCCTCGTCGTCCGCGTGCGCCATGTAGGCGCGCGCGACCTCGACCGGGCGGAGGCCGCCCTCCGCGAGGAGCCAGAAGTAGCCGTGGGACCAGTTGGGACGCCGCTCCAGGAGCGCCCGGCTCTCCAGGTAGACCGTCGCGCGGGCTCCCGTCTCCTCGAGGACCGCCGGGAGCACCGTCAGGTTGTCCCGGTAGCCGTCGTCCATGGAGAGCGCGACCATGGAGCGGCCGCTGCCGGCCTGCAGCGCCTGCCACCCCTCATCAACAGTCACGGCCTCGAAGCGGCTGGTGAGGGCTCCCAGGAGCTGGGTGAGGCGAGAGCGGGAGATGCGCATGTCCGCGGGGAGGTCCCCGTTGACGGCCGGGTCCTCGACGCAGTGCCCCGCCAGGACGAGCAGGCGCCGTGGGGCGAGCCGGTCCGCCACGCGCCAGAGGCCCGTGTGGTAGAGGCCCAGGGCCCAGGCGTCCCGCAGGAGCCCCTTGAGGCGATGCTTGATCATCCCGGCCGCCGCGCGCTCAGCTGCAGACCTCGTCGTCCCGATCCGCGTCGGTGAAGTACCAGTCCGACGGACGCCGCACGGCGCTCGCCAGGGGGTGCTGCTCGTCGAGCACGTGCGCGATGATGCGCTTGCGGTCGTCGGAGGCCGGAGCACGGAAGCCGCTGGCGCGCAGCTCGCGCTCCCACCAGCTGCCCTCCACCGCCGTCGCCCGGGCCACCGCGGCGCCGACCTTCTGCAGGTGCCCGAGCGCCGCCTCCATGGCGCCCGCGAACGCCACGTCATCGGCCGCCAGCAGGTCGACGACCCAGCCGACGGCCTCGCCCCGCTCCGGCAGCTGCACGACGGCGTAGCCCCGGAGCGAGCCATCGGGAGCGTACACGCCGTGCGCACGAGAGCGCTGCACTGCGCCTCGAGCGTCCGCTCGAGCGGCACAA
>WTJQ01000013.1:0-1293 GCA_011524785.1 Planctomycetota bacterium
GGATCGAGCTGGTGGGGCCCGTGGACGCGGAGCCTGGCCTGCAGGGCCTGCCGCGCTTCACGCCGGAGGACGGCGGCGGGACCACGGGGGCCTTCCAGCTCCACTGCACCCCGTCGGTGGCCACCCACAACACGACCTTCTCCGCGAGCGCGCGGCATCGGGCGCGGGCCGGTGAGGCCTCGGCCTTCCTGGCGCCCAGCGACCTGACGGATCTCGGCCTCGAAGACGGGGGCCGCGTGCTCCTCCGCAACGCCCAGGCGAGCCTGACGCTCCGCGCCGTCGCCGATCCGCGCACGCCCGCGGGCATGGTGCGCGTCGAGGGCTTCCCCCTCGAGGCCAGCATCCCCGAGGCGCTCGGCATCAATGCGCTCGTGCCTCCGAGCCACGCCGACGCGGGCCGCGGGTCCGTCACCGGGAGCGCGCGCGTCGACCTCCAGCCCGTCCCCTGAACCATGGACCTCGGACTCACCGACCACGTCGTCGTCGTCACTGGCGCTTCTGGGGGCATCGGCTCCGCCACCGCCCTGGCCCTCGCTGCGGAGGGAGCGCGTCTCGTCCTCCATGCCGGCACGCGGCTCGCGCACCTCGAGGCCTGGGCCCGTGATCAGGGGCTCGGCGATCGCGCCCTCTGCGTCGACGCGGACGTCCGAGATCCGGAGGCCGTCGAGCGGCTCTTCGAGCGGGCGGTCGCCTGGGGCGGTCGCGTGGACGGCTGCATCGCCAACGCAGGCGTCTGGCCGCCCGCGGACGAGCCCCTCGCACGCATGGACCCTTCGCGCGCGCGCAACACGATCGAGGTGGATCTGCTCGGGGCCCTCTGGACCCTGCGCAGCTTCGCGCGCGCACTCGAGCGCACCGGACCGCGCGCCGACGAGGTGGGGGCCAGCGCCGTGATGGTGGGCTCGACGGCCGGACGCTTCGGGGAGCGAGGCCACGCGGACTACGCGGCGGCCAAGGCCGGGCTCGGCGGACTGCTGCTCTCGTTCAAGAACGAGCTGCCGCAGCTGGACCCTTGGGCCCGCGTGAACATCGTCGACCCCGGCTGGACCGTGACCGATATGACCGCCAAGGGACTGGACCAGCCGGGCGTTGCCGAGCGCGTCGTGCGGACCCACGCCCTGCGGCAGCTCGCACGCCCCGCGGACATCGCGCGTGCGATCGTGAGCCTCGCCTCCCCGGTCCTGTCCCGGCACGTCACGGGGCAGCGCCTCGTGGTGGCCGGCGGGATGGAGGGACGCGTCCTCTGGGAGGAGGCCGAGGTGGACGGCCAGGCCGTGCGGGACCGCCTGCAGG
>WTJQ01000013.1:1393-7166 GCA_011524785.1 Planctomycetota bacterium
CGCACCCGCGAGCACCCTGGAAAGAGTGCCGGCGCCGCGGGTGGGCCCCGCAGCGCCGGCTGCTCTCCCCGCCGAAGCGGGGTCTTCTCCTCTCTTCTCCCGGTGCGCAGGCTGCGCCCGCGCTGGACTCATCGTCCCCGAGTGCCCTGAATCTACAGGGGCAGGCACGTAGGGCAATGGGGGAGTGTATGTAGTCGTGATCCAAATGCAGCAATGCGATGGGGTTAGGTCTACCTGAAATCCTCGAAATCCCTCGGTTGAGCGGGGCTCCTCGAAGCTCAACCGGACCAGAACGGTGATTCAGCGGCCTCAAGACCCCTCAGAAGAGCTCGGATCGGGCGCCCGCCCGGCCTGCGTACCCTGGGCGGCATGCAGTCCGCCAAGAGTGAGGGGCCGACGGAGCGCGAGTTGACCCCCCTGGTGCTGGTCCTGGGGGTCCTCCTGTCCCTGGTCATGGGCGCCGCCAACGTCTACGTGGGCCTGAAGGCGGGCATGACCGTCTCCGCGTCCATCCCGGCGGCCGTCATGGCCATGCTCGTCCTGCGGGTCGTGCTGCGGCGCGGCTCCGTGCTCCAGGCGAACCAGGTGCAGACCTGCGCCTCGGCCGGCGAGTCGCTGGCCGCGGGGATCATCTTCACCGTGCCGGCCCTGGTCCTCGCCGGGGCCTGGAGCGACTTCGACTACCTCACGACGACGGCGATCGCGGTGGGGGGCGGCCTGCTCGGGGTGCTGTTCATGATCCCGATGCGGCGCGTCTTCATCACCGACAACAGCGAGCTGCCGTACCCCGAGGGGCTCGCGTGCGCGGCGGTCCTCGAGGCCGGAGATGGCCGCTCCGGCTCGTCCGGCGCCAGCGCGCTCCTGGGCGGTGGCCTGCTCGGGATCCTGTTCAAGGTGGGGATCGACGGCCTGGGGCTGATCGCCACGACGGTCGAGCGGGCGTTCGCGACGGGGTCGAGGGTCCTCTACCTCGGGGCTGACGCCTCGCCGCTGCTGGTGGCGGTCGGGTTCATCGTGCGGCTCAACGTGGCGCTGCTCGTGTTCCTCGGCGGCGCGCTCTCCTGGATCGTCGCGCTGCCGCTGCTCGACGCCGGGACCGCCCTCGCGAGCTCCAGTCCCCTGGACGCGGCGTGGGAGCTCTGGTCGTCCCAGGTGCGCTTCATCGGGGTGGGGGCGATGGTGCTCGGCGGCGTGGTCTCGATCGTCCAGGTGCGCTCGGGGCTCGTCGAGGCGGTGCGCGTCCTGCGGGAGCGTCTGCGCGGGGAGGCGAACGGCGCGGACGAGGACCGCGACCTGCCGACCGGCCTGCTGCTCGGCGTGGGAGGGATCAGCATCGCCCTCGTGGCGTGGGTGTACTGGACCTTCACGGGGAACGCGGCCATCACGGCCCTGCTCGCCGTGGTCATGGTCCTGCTGGCCTTCTTCATGACCGCCGTGGCCAGCTACATCGTCGGGCTGGTCGGGAACTCGAACAGCCCGGTCTCGGGCATGACGATCACCGCGGTCCTCGTGGCTGGGGTCCTGCTGACGCTCGTGGGGTATCGGGAGGGCACCGAGGCCCTGGCCGCGATCCTGGGCGTGGCCGCCGTCGTCTGCTGCGTCGCCTGCACGGCGGGCGACGTGTGCAACGACCTCAAGACGGGGCAGCTCGTGGGGGCGACCCCGCGGCGGCAGCAGCTGATGCAGGTGCTCGGCGTCGTCACCGCGGCGCTCGTGCTCGCCCCCGTGCTGCAGGTCCTGCACGAGGGAACCGAGGGCGGCATCGGAGGCCCGAACCTCGCCGCGCCCCAGGCCCAGCTGTTCAAGTCCATCGCCGAGGGCTTCACGGGCGGCGCGGCCCTGCCCTGGGACATGGTCGGTCTCGGGGCGGGCCTCGGCGCGCTCGTCCTCGCGCTCGATCGCGTGCTCGCTGCCCGCGGGTCCGCGTTCCGCCTGCACCTGATGCCCCTCGCGGTGGGCATGTACCTGCCCTTCGGCCTCGGGACGCCCATCCTGCTGGGTGGGATCATGGCGCACCTGCTCACCCGGGGCTCGGCGAGCGAGGCCGAGGCCGACCGTCGCGTCCACGGGGGCGTGCTCTTCGGGAGCGGCGTGATCGCGGGCGAGTCCCTGACGGCCGTGCTCCTCGCGGTGCTGGCCGTGTACGGCGTGGAGACCGGCGGGCTGTTCCGCGAGGAGACCCTCGCGACCTGGCAGCTGCCGGCGACGGCCCTCGCCTCGGTCGCGACCCTGCTCCTGTTCTGGCGCGCGGCGCGGCGGGGCGCGAGGATGGAGGCATGAGCTCCCTCTCCTCCTCGCGGGCCGCCCTCGGCCCTGTCCTCGCGGCCCTCGTCCTCGCGGGCTGCGCCGCCCAGGAGGAGGCCGTCGAGCCCGCCGCGCTCGTCCCCGAAGCGCCGGCGCGACCGAACGTCGTGGTCGTGCTGGCCGACGACCTCGGCTGGGGGGATCCCGGCTGCTACAACCCCGGCTCGCGCATCCCCACGCCCCACCTCGACGCGCTCGCTGCCGAGGGCCTGCGCTTCACCGACGCGCACTCGCCATCAGGGGTGTGCACGCCGACGCGCTACGGCCTGCTGACGGGGCGCTACTGCTGGCGCAGCCGCGTGAAGAAGGGCGTGCTCAACGGGACCTCGAGGGCCCTCCTCGAGGACGGCCGCGGGACCCTGGCGAGCCTGTTCCGCTCGGAGGGCTACCGCACCTATGGCGTGGGCAAGTGGCACCTGGGCCTGGGCTCGACCCAGCCCACCGACTACGCCCAGCCCCTCGTGCCGGGTCCCCTCAGCGCGGGCTTCGACCACTACTTCGGCATCCCGGCCTCGCTGGACATGCCGCCCTACGTGTGGATCGAGGACGCCGGCGTCGAGGCCGAGCCCACGGCGGAGCTCGCGGGCTCGAAGCACCGCCGGCAGGACGGCGGCGGCTTCTACCGCGGCGGCGGGGCCGCCCCCGGCTTCGAGATGGACCAGGTGCTGCCGCGGCTCTCGGAGCGTGCCTGCGCGTGGATCGCCGAGGGCGCGGAGGCCGACGAGCCCTTCTTCCTCTACATGCCGCTCACCGCGCCGCACACGCCCTGGGTGCCGGTGGATCCGTTCATCGGCTCCACCCAGGTCGGCTGGTACGGGGACTTCGTCGCGCAGGTGGATGCCGTCATGGGGGCACTGGCCACGGCGCTCGAGGAGGCGGGCGTCGCCGACGACACGCTGGTGGTCTTCACCAGTGACAACGGCTCGCACTGGCCGGACGCGGACGAGGAGCGCTGGAGCCACTTCGCCAACGGGCCGTGGCGCGGCCAGAAGGCGGACATCCACGAGGGGGGGCACCGGGTGCCGTTCCTCGTGCGCTGGCCAGGGCAGGTGCCGGCCGGCGCGGTGTCCACCGACCTGCTCAGCCTGACCGACCTGTACGCCACCTTCGCCGACATGCTCGGCCGCGAGCTGCAGGACGGGGAGGCCGAGGACTCCTTCTCGCAGCTCGGGGCGTTCCGCGGCGGCGCGGAGCAGCCCGCACGGAGCTCCATGGTCCAGCACTCGATGGACGGCATGTTCGCCCTGCGGCGCGGCCGCTGGAAGCTCATCGAGGCCCGCGGCAGCGGGGGCTTCACGGGGCCGCGTCGCGTGGAGCCCGAGGAGGGCGCGCCCGCCGGCCAGCTGTACGACCTCGACCGCGACCCCAGTGAGTCCCTGAACCTCTGGTCGTCCGAGGCCGGCGTGGTCGCGGAGCTGGCCGCGGAGCTGGAGCGCGTGCGGGCGGCTGGGCGGTCGCGGCCCTGAGCCGGCTCGCGCGAGGGCAGCTCCGCGGATGGAGAGCGGCGCCTAGGTGAACAGTCGCTGCATGGACGGCTCCTCGTCGCCCATGTCGCGTGCCGCCTGGTAGGCCAAGAGGGTGTCGCGGGCACAGCCGCTCCAGGTGAACTCGCGGGCGCGGCGCTCGCCGAGGCGGCGGTACTCCTCCGCGAGATCGTCCTCGGTGAGGAGCCGGCGCGCGGCCTCGAAGATCCGCTCCTCGTCCGTGGGCTCCACGAGGAACGCGGCCTCGCCGCAGATCTCCGGCATGGAGGTGACCAGGCTGGTCACGACCGGCGTGCCGCAGGCCATGGCCTCCAGGGGCGGGAGGCCGAAGCCCTCGTTCAGGCTGGCCCACAGGAGCAGGTCCGCCTGGGCGTAGAGGCGGACGAGGTCCGCCTCGCCAACTTGGCGGCGCCACTCGACCCGCTCCCGCGCAGGGGAGCGATCGAGGGCCGCGAGGAAGTCCTCGTGCCCGTGTCCGGGAGGGCCGGCGACGATCCACCGGTGGGGGAGTCCCTCGCGCACGAGCCGCTCGAAGGCGCGCAGCATGCGCAGGTGGTTCTTGCGGGCGTCCACCCGGGAGACGGTCAGGACGTACGGCTCGGGGGCCGGACCGAAGCCGCCCGGGGGCAGGTGCTCGAGGACGTGGTCGCACCCGAGGGACGTCACGCGCACGCGGCCCGGGTTGATCCCGAGGTTCATGACGACGTCGGCACCCACGAAGCGGCACGGAACGAGGACCAGCCGCGCGCGCGAGACCAGGTCCTGGATCGCCGCGCGCATGCGCTGGGCCTCCGCCACGCCGAGGAACCCAGGGCCGTCCTCGCCCTCCGCGTCGTGGGCCCAGATGCAGTCGAAGACCGTGACCACCTGCGCCGCCTCGCGCACGTCCAGGGCGTTCGGCTGCGTGTGGTGGTAGACGTCGCAGCCCCCGACGAGGTCGTCGACTCCCTTGCCGAGACGGCGCAGCAGCCCCGGGATCCAGCGCGAGGGCATGCGCAGGCGGCAGAGCTCCGCGCGAGAGTCCTTGAGGCCGAGCTCCTCGAGCCCGAAGCGGCGCCCGGCGAGCGTGTAGCCGAACAGGCCGAGGTTGCCGCCGAAGCCGTGGCCCACGAGGCCGCGGACCAGCTCGCGCGTGTAGCGGCCGATCCCCTCGCGGTTCACGAGGGCGGAGCGGTAGTCGAGGCCGACGCGCATGGGCAGGAAGGATGGGGCGCACGGGGGGGCGGTGCGAGCCCCCAACAGGCGGATCTGCGGGGCGTCAGGAGGAGGCGAGCAGGCCCCCAAGCGCTCGGCCAGCGGCCCAGGCCGCGGGGACGCTCAGCCAGGGGGCGAGGCCCCTCCAGCTCGGTGCGAATCGCGTGACCCTCACGAGGACGAGGGCCGCCCCGACAGCCACCCAGAGCTCGGTGGCGACCGTCGCGCGGGCCGCTCCCAGAGCACCCTCGGTCGGGATCCACCAGGCGTTGAGGGCGAGGTTGAGCAGCAGCGCACTCGCCGAGATCCCGAGCACCGCGCGGCTGTGTCCCGAGGCGGTCACGGCCGTCAGGAGCGGCGCGCCGGCGTGCACGGCGATGACCGCGAGGAGCAGGACCTCCAGGATCGGGCCGCCCGGGGCGAAGGCGTCCCCGAAGAGCGTGGCGAGGCGCAGGGACCATGGAGCCACGAGGCCCACGCCCAGGGCGGCCGCGGCCGTGAGCGGCAGGGCGAGGCGGTTGGTCGCCGCGAGGAGCGCCCCGTCCCCGTGCGCGCGCGTCAGCCAGGGGAGAGCGACCGCCGACGCGTACACCGCCACGCTGAGGCTCCACCCCATCAGGCGGACCGCCACGTTGTAGGGGCCGACGGCCTCGTCGCCCTCGAGCGCGCGCAGCAGCGCGTTGTCGATCCAGAAGTAGGCCTGCTGGCAGATCGCGGCCGCGCCCAGCGGCAGGGCGAGGCGGAGGAAGGGAACCCACGGCTCGGGCCTGGCACTGGACGCGGCAGGAGGC
>WTJQ01000526.1 GCA_011524785.1 Planctomycetota bacterium
GTTGTGCACGAGCACGAGCCCCTCCCGCAGGGGCATGCCCACGGAGTTGGCGAACTCGAGCGGCGCCGCTCCGGTCCCGCCCTCTCCACCATCGACCGTGATGAAGTCGGGGCCGCCCCCGGTCGCCAGCATGGCCTTGCCCAGCGCGAGGACCTCGGTCGCATCGCCAACACACAGCTTGATGCCGATCGGCTTCCCGCCAGACAGGTCACGGAGGCGGTCGACCCACTCGCACAGCTCGCGAGGTGTGCGGAAGGCGGAGTGCGCCGGCGGCGAGTGCACGTCCTTGCCGAGCGGGACCCCGCGGATCTCCGCGATCTCACGCGTCACCTTGCGCGCAGGGAGGATGCCCCCATGGCCCGGCTTCGCGCCCTGGCTCAGCTTGACCTCCACCATCCTCACCTCGGGCCGTCCCGCCTGCCTGGCGAAGGCCTCCGGGTCGAAGCCCCCATCGGAGCGCCTGCAGCCGAAGTAGCCCGTTCCCAGCTGCCACACGAGGTCCGCGCCGGCACGCAGGTGGTAGGGCGAGATCCCCCCCTCTCCCGTGTTGTGGAAGCAGCCGGCCTCGCGCGCGCCGTGCCCCATGGCGAGCACGGCGTTCGCGCTGAGGCTCCCGTAGCTCATGGCCGAGACGTTCAGCAGGGCGGCCTCGTAGGGTGCCGAGCAGCGCGGACCGCCGATCCTCACGCGCGGCGCCTCCTGCCCGTGGAGGTCGAGGGCCAGGATCGAGTGGCTGACCCACTCGTACCCCTCGGCGTACACGTCCTCCTGTGTCCCGAAGGGCACGGTGTCGAGGACGCCCTTGGCGCGCTGGTACACGACACTCCGCAGCTCGCGGTTGAAGGGCGTCCCGTCCGTGTTCGACTCGATGAAGTACTGGTTGATCTCGGGTCGGATCGCCTCCAGCAGGTAGCGGAAGTGCCCGATCACCGGGAAGTTCCGCAGCACCGCGCGCCGGCGCTGCGTCACGTCCGCGACCCCGAGGAGCCCTAGACCCACCAGCAGACCGAAGGGGACCCAGAAGACGGGGAACCGCGTCGCCGTGAACGCGCAGAGCGCGAGCAGCGCCGCCAGGGCGAGGAAGATACGCGTGCGCATGGTTCAGGAGGCCAGCTCGAGGAGGACCTGGAGGCGAATGAAGTCGACGTCCTTGACGCGCACCCGGATCGAGTAGCCCTCGGTGAAGGAGAGCACGCGCTTCCCGACCCGCACGGTCAGGGTGGCGCCCTCGACCTTCGGTCGCTGCCCCATGCTCCGTGCGGGGAGGAAGCCCCCCACGTTGAAGTCCGTCAGGTGGACCTCGAGGCCACCTCGCGAGACGCGAACCACGCGAGCCTCCAGCGTCTCGCCGGTGTGTGGCTCCATGAACTGGCAGACCTTGAGGTCCTTGACCGCCGTCTCGGCCATCTCGGCCGTCTCGGCCTGGAAGCTGGCGTGCGCTGCGGTTTGGTTCAGGTCCTCGAGCAGGGCCTCCGTGGAGAGCTCCTTTCGGGCCTCGTCCTCGCCCGACTGCACCTCGTGGAGCCAGCGATGGACCATCAGGTCGGGGTAGCGGCGGATCGGGCTCGTGAAGTGCAGGTACGCCTCGCGGGCGAGGCCGAAGTGGGTCGCCACGTCCTCGTGGTCCTTCACCTCGTAGATCGCGCGCTCCACGAGCCCCATGATGCGACCGATGAGCGCCTCGGCGTTGGGTCGCCTGCGCGCCTGCCGAATGAGGCGGCCCACGTCTCGTCCCGTCAGCCGCTCCTTGTCGGGGACCCGGATGCCGTGCTCGAGGAGCATCTCCGCGACCGCCGCGATCTCGTCGGGGTCCTTCTCCGGGTGGACGCGGTAGATGGTGGGGAGCCCACGCTCGCGGAAGAAGTCCCCCACGGCCTGGTTGGCCGCGAGGGCCGTCTCCTCGATCAGCGTCATGCTGAAGACCTTCTCCGCATCGACGATCCGCTCGACCTCGCCCTCCTGGTCGAAGACGAACTTCCTCTCGCTCGACTGGATGCGCAGGCTCCCCTTGGCGTCCCGGAGCGACTGCTGCCGCCGGGTCCAGGCGGCGAACGCCTCGAGAGACGTCCGCAGGGGCTCGAGGCCCTCCGCGACCTCTCTCCCATCGAGCAGCGCCTGCACCTCCTTGTAGGTGCAGCGTCGGACGGACCGCAGGACCGACTTGCCGCAGCGGAACGACTCGCGCTCGCCAGCGGCGTCGAAGACCATGTGCACGGAGTAGGCGAGGCGGTCGCGGCCCTCGACCAGGGAGCAGAGCCCGTTCGAGAGCTCCTCGGGGAGCATGGGGACGACCTGATCGGGGAGGTAGACGCTGGTGCCCCGCGCCAGGGCCTCGTCGTCCAGCACCGTGCCCGAGCGCACGTAGTGGCCCACGTCGGCGATGTGAACCCCGATCTCGACCCGCCCGTCGCCCAGCTCGCGGATGGAGATGGCGTCGTCGTGGTCCTTCGCGTCGTCGCCATCGATCGTGTAGACGAGCTGACCACGGAGGTCCTCGCGGCCCTCCATGTCCTCCTCGGACGGATCGTCCGGGAGGCCCTCCACCTCCGCGAGCACGTCCGCGAGGAAGACCGTGCGGATCCGGAAGGAGCGCAGCAGCTCCAGCTCGTCCGCCCCCTCCTCGCGATAGCAGGTGGGCCCCTTCACCATCGGGCCGTCCGCCCGTGGTCGCCGCCCGATCCGTGCCCGAGCGTCGCTGTCGGGATCCGGCAGGCCCTCGAGCTGCGCGTCATCGACCTCGACCTGGCCGTCCTCGTCCGTCAGGCTCCAGCCACGCCCCTCCGGCTCCTCCGGCTGAGCGGGCTCGTGGCCCTGGGCCTTGAACAGGTCCTTGAAGCTCCCGAAGGAGCCGCCTCCCTGGCCGCCACTGCCCCGATCGTTGCCGCGCCCCTTTCCCATGGATCGAGCCTAGCGCCCAGATCGCGGACGCCGCCAGCCCGGGCTCAGCGCTGGAGGACCTCGACCGCGTCGGAGGCGCTGAAGCCCGCGACGACCCCGCCCCCGACCACCCAGATCCGGTCCCCGTCCCGCACGGGATCGATCCCGTGGCGCGGAGTCGGCAGGGGCGCATCCAGCGCCCAGCGGTCCTCCACCGGGTCGTAGGTCTGAACGTCCTCGAACACCGCGCCGCCGGAGGTCTCGCCCCCCAGGACCCAGAACCGCCCGCTGTGGAAGACGGCCCGGCCGGTCCCCCCGCGAGGAAGAGGCATGGGGCTCAGGCCCGACAGGGGCTGGTCACTGTCCAGCCACTGGAGCGTGAGCGGATCGAAGCGCTGGACGTTGTCGAAGCCCGGCTGGGGCCAGTTCCCGCCCTGACGGCCGCCGAACACGAAGAGGTAGCGGCCATCCGTCGCCGAGGCGGCGTGGTTCACGCCGGTCGGCATGGGAGGCAGGCTCGCGTCCCACTGGTCCAGCACGGGGTCGTAGGCCGCCAGGTTGGCCACGGTCGAGCTGCCCACGATCCCGCCGCAGACATAGACCAACCCGTCGATGACCGCGCTGGAGCACGAGCCACCGCTCCAGGGCATGTCAGCGCCCAGGCTCCAGGTGTCCGTGGCCGGGTCGTAGATCTGGACCTTGCCGTAGCCCGCACCGAGTCCGCCGATCAGGAGGAGCCTCCCGTCCACGACCTGGGCCGCGTGATGGGACCCGGTGTAGGGACGAGTCGCCAGCGTGTCGTCCCAGGTCCCGGTGGCCAGGTCCAGGGCGTAGGTCTTGCTGGACCCCTCCCCGACCACGAACAAACGGCCATCGATGACTGCGGTGCTCACCTCGCCGAGCGCGTCAGGGAGCGGCGCGCCCGTGGACCAGCGCCCTCGGGCCTCGCCCTTGCCGTCCGGGAGCCAGAGGAAGGCGTCCGCGAGAACGCTGCTCGCAGTGCCCACCCGCACCTCGATGTCGACCAGCTCGCCCGAGGGAACGGCAGGCCCCACCGGCAGGGTGCCGACGATGCGAGTCGCCGTGACGCTCTGCAGCTGGGCGGGCAAGCCGCCAATCAGGACGAGCGTGTTGCTCAGGTCGCCGAAGCTGCGTCCCCCGAGGACGAAGCGGCCGCCGCCCGCGCGAGGAGCACGCCACGGATGCACGTCCCAGAGCTGGAGGGGGCCGGTGAGCCCACTCGCCGGGACCATCACGCGGACCTTGCTGTTCGAGTAGTCGGCGTTGATGAGGGCCCCGCCGGGACCGGTCACCACGTCGAGCCCCGCGAGGGTCGGCGTCAGCTGCGTGACGGAGAGGGCCTCACGGCCGTCCTCGGAGAGATCGATCCACCGCAGGGGGGCGTTCCACTTCTGCGAGATCAGGTCCCCGCGGAGCTGCCCCCCGAAGGCCGCGGAGCGGTACTCGACCAGGCCGTCCGCGGAGGAGTCCAGCAGGGTCAGCGGCGCCGTGTGGGCCTGGCCCAGATCGGGCTGCCAGGGAGCGTGGTAGACGTTCTCCCACGGATTCCAGCGCCCGCGGCTGCGGTTGGGGTGACCGTAGTAGCGTCCGGCCTCGAGCAGCACCAACTCGTCGGGCTCCTGCGGATGCAGCGTGCCCTGGCTCGCCGCCCCCGTGGACGGCGGCCCATATCCGAGGTTCGGACCGTTGTCCGTGGCATACCAGGTGCCACGCGTGCTCAGGGCCAGGTCGTAGGAGTTACGCAGCCCGGTGGCCAGCACCTCGATCTGGCCAGCCACCTGGTCCACCTCCTCACCATCGACCTGGTCGATGCTCGGGGCGCCCGTGTCCGAGAACGCGTAGGCGACCGCACCATCGAAGCCCGGGCGCATGGTGAAGGCGCGCAGGATCGCCCCGGAGAGCGGCGACTCCGGGAGGTCCCCGATCAGCGGCCACTTGACCCCCGCGTTCGTGTTGCCCCCCACGCAGATCAGCAGGTTCCCGTCGTGGTCGAACTCGAGCCCGTTGATGCCGTGGTCGTGGTTCGAGACTGGCAGTCCGGTGACGAGCACCTGGGGGGTGTCGAACAGCGGCCCTTCGACCGTGCTGATCTGGCCCGTGTAGGGGGACGGTCCGGAGAAGGAGCCTCCTCCGTTGATGTAGTGCTCCCCGTGCGCGAGGTACACGCGGACCGGCTCGCCCGCCCGCCAGTCGTAGGGGTCGAACGCGATGCCGAGCACATCCGAGTTCTGGAGGGCCGAGACGCCGGGGTAGGTCACCTTCGAGACCAGGTTCCAGTCCTCGTCGAAGGTGATCGCCTCGAGCTGGCCCGTCACCTTGCCGACCCAGAGACGACCATCGGGACCCCAGGCCGCGGTGCTGGCGAGGTAGCTGAAGACCTCCTTGTCCTCGAGGTGCTCGAAGGTGATCGGGATCGGGCCGCTGGGCGAGTACTCGAAGGCGACGGCATTGCTCATGCCGTAAGGGGTCTCGACCTGGACCGAGATCACCCCGGTTCCCGGAGGCGAGGTGTAGAGCAGACGCTCGGAGGACCAGGCCTCGAGCTCGTCCCCCGGCACTTGGAGCGCCCCCCAGTGGAGCGTCAGCTCCGAGCGCGGGAAGTAGCCGAAGCCGTCGATGAGGATCGCGTTGCCCCCGGTCTCGACCCCGAGGGTCGGCATCGAGTGGATCACCGGCGGCACGCCGAGCTCGTCGTGCGTGAGGTCCTGCCAGAAGTCGCTGTCCACCACCCCGTCGATGGCGACCGTGACCGTCGCGGGAAGGTCGTCGACCGACTCCGCCGCGAAGCGCGCCTCCAGCGCGTAGGTGCCAGGGCTCAGGACCACCGGACCCGAGACCGGTGCGCCATCGAGGAGGAAGCGGCGGTCGGTGCCCCCCTGCAGGAGGAACTGATAGGTCGCCTGTGAGGGGACCTCGAAGCCAGCCCGCAGGACGGCCATCACGTCCGAGCTGGACCCCGACTGGCCAATGTTGCCCTGCATCGAGGTCACGCGCAGCCGCTGGACCCGCTCGATGCGGGTCGGGAGCGCCGGCGGCGCATCCAGGATGCTGGCGGGATCCTGACCAGGGACGTGGTGGAAGAGTGCCAGGACCCCGGGGACGCTCCCGGGCTCGTGCACCATCACGGACGAGGCCAGCGAGGCGCTGAAGGGAGGCGTCGCGTCGTCGGTGATCGTCAGCTCGACCGTGGAGGGGCCGGTTGGCAGGGCCAGCGCCAGCTGGACTCCGCTGCCGGCCGAGGCCCCGTTCAGGGACCAGTCCCAAGCACTGAGGACCCGCCCGGGCTCGTGGGTGTGCGACTCACTCGCGTCGACCTCCAGGACCTCGATGCCGTTCTGGTCGTAGTCCACGACGAGCTGCGGGCTCTGGTCGAAGACCGGGTGCAGGAAGCCCCAGGAGGGGTCCGCACCGCCTGTGCCCCGGACCTCCGTCGCCACGCCGGGGAAGTCGCCCGCGAAGCGAAGCGTGAACAGGTGATCCGCGTGCTCGGTCGGCGAGAAGGTCAGCGGCACCTCGAGGGTCCCGCCCGCGGGGACGACGCCGGTCGCGTCGTGGATCACATCCACGGCCGCCCCCGTGTGCGTGACGCCGTCGAGGACCACGCTGAAGTCGTTGGCCGCGCCCTGGTTGACCTCGAACTCGACGGCGCTGATCAGGGCGTCGCGCAGCCCCGTGTTGGAGAGGACGAGGGTCGCCTCCGCGGGCTGCCCCTGGTCCACGGTTCCGAAGTCCTGCACCGCCGGCTCCAGCTCGACGACCGCCGCGGCCCGGACCTCGACGACCTGGACGAGCGCCTCTCCCACGACCCCGACGGCGTCCAGCTCCAGGCTCCCGCCGGTGACGTCCACGAGGGAGGTCGGCGCCGTCACGGCGATGTCCGCCCCTCCCGACTCCGCGACGATGTCGTAGGCCGTCAGCACAGGGAGCCCCTCCGCGAACACGTCGAAGGTCCGCGCGCCCGTGACCGTGGCCTGGGGCTCGGCGAAGCGAAGGCGCAGCTCGTAGGCGCCATCGGGGAGCGGCCAGCTGTAGCCAACGGTCGTGCCGATCCGGGCGACCTGGAACAGGGCGTCGTCCTCGGTCCCCAGCACGCTGCGGTCGTGAGTGACGACGGCCCCTCCGCCGGTGTGACCAAACTCCTGGGAGAAGGTGGCCCCGGTCACCGATTCCACCGGCTGGCTTCCTGCATGGACCAGGAGGTCCTCCCCCAAGGGCCCGAGGGCCGAGCCGAGCAGGGGCAGGGACGGGGTGGGCTGGGT
>WTJQ01000039.1:0-3551 GCA_011524785.1 Planctomycetota bacterium
CCCATGAGCTCCGCCCCGCCCCCCCCACCAGGGTGCCTGGAGGAGATCCTGCAGTTCGCCGAGTTGCTCTCGAAGCCGTTCCCGTTCGCGAGGATCGACTTCTACGAGGTGCACGGACGCCCCGTCTTCGGAGAGGTCACCTTCTACCCAGAGGCTGGGTACCAGAAGTTCCGGCCGAACCACGCCGAACTGGATGCGCAGCTCGGTGAGTGGCTCGAGCTGCCGCAGCGTGTGTGCTGAACGCTCCTAGCTCGGCGTGATCACGGTCATCTCCCCGTGGGACCGCACGGTCCATGCGGGGTATGCCGCGCGGATGAGCTCATGGACACCCGCGTGGTCCTCGATGAAGACCACGAAGTTCTCGGCGAGATGAGGCGCGACGCGCTCCAGGGTGAGCATGATGCTCTCCTCGGAGTGCAGTCCATCATCGATGCAGACATCGATGCGGTCACCGCCCAGGATGCGGTCGAGGCTCTCGAACTCCCGCTCCAGCTGGTCGAACTCGTGCAGCTCCGGCTGGTTCTCCAGGAAGGCTCCACGCGCCTCGAGGTGGGGCCGGTTGGCCCCGAAGTGCCCGAGGTCGATGTCGAACCCAAGGACCCTCGAGCGGGGGAAGAGGTCGCACCACAGCGCCAATCCCGTTCCGCGCAGGATGCCGAACTCGGCCACGACGGGAGCCGGCTCGGCTCCCACGAAGGGGGCGAGGAACTCCGCGTAGTCGTCGGCATAGCCGTGGTGGAGCATGCGGTCGCCCCCGATCATGCCTCCCTTGGAGAGCTCGGACTCGGAGCGGTGGTCGAGCGGGCTCACCTTGTTCCGCCGAACCCCCGTGACCAGGCCGCCGTAATGCGCCTCGGTCCCGATCAACCACGACCTCGAGCCGGGCGGGAAGCGATGGGCAGACGCTGCGAGGGACCTCGCCTGGAGCGTACGCACCCAGCGCCGGACGGTTCGAGCGATCCTCATGGTGCGCGCGATGATAGTCGAGCTCAGGAGCGGGACCCAGCCTGGAGCGAGCTGCTGGTTGGCTTCGGCGATGGACGACCCGCTGGAGCAAGCCCACCGAGGCGTCCTCTACTCGAGCTCCGCGCACCTGGGAGCCGGTGGGCGCGCTCGCAGCATCTCCTCGATCCGGACCTGCTCTCCTCGGCGGGACCTGACGATCGTGCCTCCGTGGCAGTTGTACGCGTAGAGCGCTCTGCGCACGAAGCGCGCATGCTCGGGCCCCGCCATCTCGAGCATGGGCAGCATCAGGGCCATGTCCTCGCACGAGGTCAGTTCCTCCCCTTCGTCGCCCAGGAGCCAGGAAGGATCCAGGCGTCGCATGAGGCCGGCGCGCCAGCTGCGGAGGTGTGTCCCCATCCAGGGAGCCTGGCGCAGGCCGCCACCGAGGAACTCCTCCTCCCGGTAGCCCCGGCTGGGGCTGCGCTTGGGCCGGAGACGGAGTAGCCGCCGCTCGGGGCGCCAACGCCGGAAGCTGCCGTAGGTGAGCCACAGCGCGGGATCCTCGTAGAGCCTCCTCAAGTGGCCGTTCACGCCCCTCCCCAGGAGCCAGTCGTCGAGGTCCAATGCAACGAGCACATCAGCTCCCGAGGCCATGGCCACCTTCGCTGCCTCGACCCGACTCCTCAGCCCGAATCGGCGCTCCTCGGAGGCGAGCAGCGTGAACCTCGAGTCCGACGCGGTCACCCCTCGGATCACAGCTGGAGACCCGTCCGTGGAGGCGTCATCGACGACCACGGCCCTCCACTCCGTGTCCCTCTGCCGGATCAGCGAGGTCAGGGAGCGCTCGATCCACGGTGCACAGTTCCGCCCACACGCGAGGTAGGTGACCTGGGGCTTGGTGTCACGGCTGGTCATGAGCTTGTGCCCCTGCAGAGGGACGGTCGACGCCGACCTGGGACCATCTAACAGCTCCGCGCCGTGTAGACCCAGCCTCGCGCCCTCATGACGGGGGGAGCCACTCGGGCCCACCCCTCAGCCCTGCACGCGGTAGCCCTCATCCAGGAGCTCCTGGATCCCGCGCTCCGCGCGCACGCGACCGCTCTTGGCGGTGTCGCGCAGGATCGCCTTGTTCTGCGCCATGATCGCCGGGTCGGCGTAGCCGCGCGGGTGCTCGAGGTGGATGCAGGTCGTCTTGTAGCGCGCGTTGAGGGGTCGGATCCCGGCGTTCTGCAGCCGGACCCCGAGCTCCCGGTCCTGTCCCCCGTAGCCCAGGCGCTCGTCGTAGCCATTGACCGCGAGGAGATCGCTGCGCCACACGCCCGCGTTGCCTCCCTTCAGGGTGCAGCTCCGCATGGTGAGCGGGCTCATGATGCGGTCGACGAGGGGCGAGGCCACCAGGCGGCGCATCTGCTTGGAGCGGGGCATGCCCTGCGCCTGGAGCCACTCGGGATCGAAGCACTCCCCGCTCTCCACGTGACAGCGCTCGATGGCCTCGCTGGCGGGAAGCGAGAGCCGGAAGTAGCTGCCGGAGGCGAAGCGCCCTGGGGTCGCGATCGCCGCGTGGGTCTTGAGGAAGTCCCGGTGAGGGATGCAGTCCCCGTCGGTGAACACGATGTAGTCGTGGGCCGCTTGGAGGATGGCCTTGTTCAGGATGCGGCACTTCCGGAAGCCGTCGTCCTCGTGCCACACGTGGGTGATGTCGAGGCCCGTCTCCTCCTTCAGCCTTGCGATGAGGGTGCCGGTCTCCGGCTTGGAGCCGTCATCGGCGACGATCACCTCGAAGTCCTCATGGCTCTGACAGGCGAAGCCCCACAGCACCTTCTCCAGCCAAGCGGTGGCGTTGTAGGTCGTGAAGATGACGGAGAGGGGGCGCATGGGAGCGGCAGGCCGACGGCGTACAGCCCAAGCTAGCGGTTCTCCGAGGCCAGAGGAACCTCAGGGGCAGCACGCCTCAGGTGCCTGCCCGCGCCCGACGCGAGCGCACGAGGAGCGCCATGCAGGTCCCCCACAGGAGGCTGTTGAGAACGACCACGGCCCACTCCAACCCATCCGCTCCCCGCGCCTCGACCTCCACTGCGCTCCAAACAGCCATGCCCGGCTGGAGGAGGACGGCCGTGAGCCCGCGGACGGCCGCCATGAGAGGCCCGGGGAGGAGCGGCTCCTCCGCGCCGAAGCCGCCGCTGAGGACCAGTGAGCCGATCAACATCCCGAGTGCCAGCACGAGGTGCGCCGCTCCCAGCAGCAGGGCACCCTGCCAGAGGGGCCGCGCGGCGAAGCGGCCCAGGAGCGTGGTCTCCATGGAGCGGGCGTCGACCGGCATGGCGTTCAGGAGGCTCTCCGCCCCGGCGGTGCCCCTCAGAGACCGTAGCGGCTCCGGAGCGCCCACACGAGGGGCCCTCGTTCCGTAGGCATCAGGGCGCGCCGGAACACGATGACCTCGGCCACCTCGGCCTGGGCGTCGCCGTTGGTCTGGTAGTCGGCACCGAGGATCAGGCCGCGCTGCCCCAGGGGCTGCCCTCCGTCGGGGACCATCGTGCTGAGGGCGAGGCCCCCATCGATCCAGTGGCGCAGGTGGCTGCCATCGAGCTCGAGCAGGTGGACCCGCC
>WTJQ01000039.1:3651-7156 GCA_011524785.1 Planctomycetota bacterium
CCATCGATCCAGTGGCGCAGGTGGCTGCCATCGAGCTCGAGCAGGTGGACCCGCCAGTCCGTGCCGCTGTTCGTCAGGGAGGGGTAGACCTCGTCCACCGCAGGGCCTCCGTAGGTGCGCTGGGCGTGCACCTCGAAGCGGCCGGCGTTGACCCGCAGGCCCAGGCCTCCCTGCCCCGTCGACTTGTCGAAGAGGTAGGCGGGGCCCGACAGGCTGCTGACACGCGCCACGATGGCGAGGGTCACCGACCCGGTCACCACCCCGAACTCCCCGCCGGCAGAGCCCCACAGGTCCGACGCCCCGTCGAACTCGATGGCGGAGCGGCCCTGCAGGGCGTTGGTGCGCAGCACCGGCACTCCGTCCGTGTTCCGCGGCAGGTCGTGGAGCCCCGTCCAGGCGAGGTCGTCCCAGCGCGTCACGGGGTCCCCGTCCAGGTCGGCCCCGGGCCCGTTGAGGGAGGCCGGGTCACTCGCGTCGAGCCAGGCCCAGAGGTCGGGGTGCTGGGGGTTCGGGAGTCCGTTGCGGCCCAGCAGCGCGGGCCGGTCGTCGACCCAACCCTCCGTGAAGCGCGCGAAGGTGATCAGCTCGTAGGCGGACCCGGTCCCTCGCTCGTACAGCAGGCCGAGCTCCCCCGAGGGCAGGGGAGCCAGGGTCGAGTACGCGGCCGGGCCGGGGTGGACGAGGCGCCAGCGCGGCCAGGTCTGCCCCTCGTCGGGCGACAGGCGCACCTCCAGGTTGACGCGGCCGCTGGTGCTCCAGGGATTGGTGAAGGCCAGCAGGTCGTCGGGGTCTCCGTCCGCCTGGGCGCGGATCACCGCGAGGCCGGCGTTGACCCGGGGGTCGATCAGGTTGGCGTCCTGGACCATCGGTCCGAAGGTCACGCCGCCGTCGGTCGAGAAGGAGACGAAGCGCGCGTTGACCCCGTTGTGGCGCAGGTTCTGCATGACCGTGCCGTCCCCGAGCTCCACGAGCTTGCTCTCGTTGGTCCCGGTGCCGGCCGGCCCGCCCATCTGCCAGGTGGCGCCATGGTCGTCGCTGTAGGCGTTGCGGGAGCTGGTCCCGCCGTTCGCGTCCTTGACCGCGTAGGGCTGCAGCAGCCGCCCCGAGCGCAGCTGGATGCCGGTCCCCGAGGAGGCGAAGAGGGCCCTCCACGAGGGGTCCTTGATCTGGGGGTTCAGGTCCTGCGCGGGGCTCCAGGTCAGGCCGTCGTCCTGGCTGACCATCACGTGCGCGTGCAGGGTGTTGGTCGCCGTCGTGCTGTTCGAGCCGCCCTGGCTGCTGCCCCAGCCGATGCCCGGGGGGCCATAGGCGTAGAAGCAGAAGAGGCGGCCCGTGACGCGGTCCACCAGCAGGCTCGGGTCCCCGGCGCCGTGGCCGTTGGGGAGGTCCTCGATCACGACCTGCGGCGACCAGGTGCGACCGCCGTCGGTGCTCCGCCGGAGCACGATGTCGATGTTCCCAGGCAGGTCACCGGAGTTGTCGCGCCGCGCGTCGCACACGGCCACGAGCGTCCCGCTCGGCATCACGGCCAGCGCCGGGATCCGGTAGGTGTGCGTCCCGAAGGTCCCCGACTGGAACAGGTCGACCTGCTCGAAGGAGGGGGCCAGGGCGCGGCCGCCCTGGACGAGCGGCGCGACCTGGGCCGCGGCTGGAAGCGCGAGGGCGCACGCGGCCAGGACCGCGTGCGCCCTCTGCAGGAGCTCGATCACTGGAAGACGATCTCGAGGGCGTCCGTGAAGTTCGAGGTCGGGCTCGGGTTGTTGTCGCGGTACCAGAGGGTGAAGTTCCAGGTGTCCCCGGGCTGCACCGCCAGGAAGTTCGCGCCCAGGGGCACGTTGGTCAGGTCGATCGAGAGCGAGACCTCGCCAGCCGAGCCCGAGTTCAGGACCTGGCCCGGCGCCGTGAAGCGGCCGAGCTGCCCAATGATGCACAGGTTGCCCTGGGATCCGCCGGGCCCGGCGATGAAGCCGGGGGCCTGACCGGTCACGAAGTAGGCGAACTGGCCGGTCGGCAGCGAGGAGGCCGTCAGGGTCAGGTTGTTCTGCGCGGCAGCCGCGCTCCCGGACGCGCTGATGGTGGCCGGAACGCCCGTGGAGTTCGCGACGGCCGTGCAGTAGTTGGTGCCCAGGCCGGAGGAGGTGTACTTGACCGCGAGGTAGCCCTCGATGGCCTGGCGGTCCGCGTCGGAGAGCACGCCCTCGTAGACCAGGACCTCGGCGATGGCTCCCACGTGCCCGTTGGAGACGGTGTAGCGGGCCCCCACGACGATGCCGGAGAGGTCGGCCGTGGTCTCCGACCCCGTCGCGACGCTCACGCCGTCGACGAAGTGCTCCTGGGAGCTGGCACCGAAGACCGCCGAGTGGACGTTCCAGGTGCCGAGGGAGACGGCGGCTCCAGCGGCCGGCTGCCCGGCCCCCGCGTACACGTGCCAGACGTCGGGGTTCGACTGTTGGCCGGCGAAGATCGCGTTGCGGCCCGCGGCACTCGAGCTGTCGAACAGGTAGCCGCCGTTGGAGGAGTCGTCGACGCGCGCCGCGACGAAGATGGTCTTCTCGCCGACCAGCGTGCCGAACTCGGCGGCGTTGTTGGCCCAGATGAAGTCGTCGCCATCGAATTTCACGACCGGGAATGCGCCGGTGTCGTCGTAGATCGGCTGGCGCGCGGGGTCCGAGCTGACCCGCACCAGGTCCCGGAAGTTGCCGGTGGCGTCGGTCCAACTGGTCACGAGGTTGCCGTTGGAGATCGTGCCGCCGTTGGGACCACTGCCGGCGTCGTACCAGGCGTAGAAGCCGGTGAAGCCGGTGTTGGGGCTGCCGTTGGTGTCGAGGATCTGCGCGGAGGCCGTGCCGCCGAGCGCGAGGAGGACGAGGGAGAGTCGGGCTGCGTTCATGGGGCTCCTGCGGGAGATGGGAGACCAGCCGGGGAGATGGGAGACCAGCCCGCGAGCGGTGACTGGCCGTTCTCAACCCTACCCCAGAATCCTCGTGCCGGGCAGCCCCACGCCCCCAAGGCCCAGCCTGCGCCGCGCCGTGGGCGTGGGCGTGGCGCCCCCCCTCCCAGCCTCACCGAACGGGCAGGACCCGGAGCTGCTGCTCCAAGGGCTCCTCCAGGAAACGCTGGAACCGCGCTTCGAACTCCTCCGGCATGCAGCCAAAGGTCTCCCGGAAGGCGCCCCGCCACCCGAGCTCCTCGAGCCTCGGATAGAAGGTCTCGAGCAGAGCGTCGTCCCCGACGTCGAACAGCAGCAGCGCCACGGCCCAGGCGCCGAGGTCATAGGCCGCGCTGGCCGCCGGGTGGTCGTGGCCCAACTCGCCGAGGGTGGCACCGGGGGCGAGCTCCTGCAGGAGCGCCCGCGCGGACTCCATCCGGCGCGCGAAGACGGCCGCGAGGGAGGGCAGCGGACCGCCCGGCAGCGTCGCCAGATCGCCGCTCGCAAGGGCTCGCCGCACCGTGCGCTCCGCCATGAACTCCGCCCCGCCCTCGACGAACCAGACGGGGCCCATGA
>WTJQ01000534.1 GCA_011524785.1 Planctomycetota bacterium
CAGGAAGCCGAGCTTCGGCCAGCGTTGGCCCAGGACCTGGACCGGGTCGGCACCGAGCGCGCGCTCGAGGACCGTCGCGTAGACCGACCGGAAGTCGGTGGTGAAGGGCACGTCGCCCTCGTCGAGGCTCGCCAGCGAAGGCGTCCGCCCGTGGAAGCCCCCCTTCACGCGGTGGCCGATCACGAACATGGGCCCCGCCTTGCCGTGGTCGGTGCCGCCGGAGCCGTTCTGCTGCACGCGGCGCCCGAACTCGCTGAAGACGACCAAGGTCACCTTGCGGCCGGCCTCCGAGGCGGAGAGGTCCTCGTAGAAGGCGGCGAGGGCCGCGTCCAGCTCCCGCATCAGGCGGTCGTGGGTGTTGCGCTGGTTGGCGTGGGTGTCGAACCCCCCCATGACCGTGCTGACCACCCGGGTGCCGACGCCGCCGCACAGGATGGCCGCCGCGTCGTGCAGCTGGGCCCCGATCGCCGTGCGCGGGTACTCCACCCGGTCGGGGTGGCGCGCAGCGGCGGCGCGGATCCGCAGGGACGACTCCTCGGCATCCGCCAGGACCTGGCGGAGCTGGGCCAGGGCCCGGTCCCGACCACGGTGGCGGGACTCCTCCATGACCTCCTCGTGATCGCAGTGCGGCAGGCGCTGCGCGCCCCCGGACTCACCGAACCAGCGGTACGCGGTCGGCGACTGGACCGAGGACGCCGGGTGCGTCGTGGAGTGGATCGAGTAGGGCGCGTTGCCGCCCACGTGGACGAGGAACTCGGGGCGCGGCTCGTCGCCCTGGAGGGCCCGGTTGGTCCCGCCGAGCCACCCGTCCCCGGAAGCGCGTCCACGGGGGGATCCCGTGTGCCACACCTCGAGGGCCTTGAAGTGCGAGCGCACCGGGTCGGGGTAGCCGCAGCCCTCGACGATGGCGAGGTGCCCCGCGTCCCAGATCTTGCGCAGCCCGGTCAGAGCCGGGTGCAGACCGCGCCCGCCGCCGAGCTTCAGCACCTCGCCGGGTCCGAAGCGCAGGGTGCCGCGAGCCCGCTGGTAGGCCGGATCGGCGTAGGGCACGACGGTCGAGAGGCCGTCGTTCCCGCCGGAGAGCTGCAGCACGACGAGGGTGCCGTCGGAGGACGGATCCGCCAGGCGCACGGCGCGGGCCCAGGGCGTGAGCGCCAGCGAGGCGCCGGCGGTGAGGAGGGAGCGTCGATCGAGCATGGTGGCAGCCTCAGCCCAGCTGGGCCTCGGGGAGGGACAGGATCAGGTGAGCGAGCTTGCGCAGGACCGCCTCGGCACGCTGGCCGCCGCGGACGAGGAAGGCCTCCTCGGGGAGCCCCTCGGCCTCGCGCTCGGCCTCGAGGAACGCCACGAGGGGCGCGCGGGTCTCGACCGGGGGGACGATGGCCAGCAGCTCCTCGAGGGCGAGCTCGACGAGCTCCTCGTCGTTCGCGGGCTTGCGGAGCGCGAGGGTGCGGCGGAGCTGGGTCGCGGGCGGGGTGAAGCGGCGCCGGCCGCCGAGGCCGCTGCGGAGGGCGCGCATCGCGCGGACCAGGTCGGGAGCCACGCGGGCGCGCCCCTTGCCGCGCCCCTCCGACTCCATGGAGGCCATCTCCATCGAGGGCTCCATGCCCTCGTCGGCCATCATCGCCTCGACCTCGTCGTCGGAGCCGATGTCGCCCAGGTCGATGAGGCCCAGCAGCACGCCGGTGAGGTTGCCTCGCATCATCAGGGTGCTGGTGTTCATCCAGGCCATGCCGCCCTCCCAGCCCTTCACGTTGGGCGGGTCGAAGATGCGCTCGCCCAGGACGCTCGCCGAGACCCCGACGAACTCACCCACGGGCCGGATCCCCAGCCGCCGAGCGCTGCCGACCATGTAGTCGACAGGCGACAGGACGCGCGCCCCGATGCAGTCGTCGGCATAGAACTCGGGGTCCATGAAGAGGGCCCGCAGGAGAGGGAGGACCTCGTAGTTCGAGCGCCGCAAGAGGCGGGCGTAGGCCGCCTGGCGGTCGGGCCGCGGCTCGCTGCCCTCGAACCACTCGAGCAGTCGACCCGCGATCCACTCGGCGCAGGCCTCCTGCTCGAGGAGGATGCGGACCAGCCCGTCGGCGTCGAAGCGGCCGCTGGTGCCGAGGATCGTCTTGCGGCCGTAGTCGTGGTTGCGGCGGGTGAACTCGAAGCTGCCCCCGGGAGTGGCGCTCCGGCCGACGCCATAGCCGGTCAGCGCGCGCGCCGCCTCGCGGACGTCGTCCTCGGAGTAGTTGCCCTCCCCGAGGCTGAAGAGCTCCATGACCTCTCGCGCGAGGTTCTCGTTGGGCTTGCGGCGGCGGTTGGAGATGTTGTCGAGGTACACGAGCATCGCCGGGTCCTCGAGCATCGCGCGCAGCAGCACTCCGTAGTTGCCCAGGGCGTGCTCGTCGATCAGCTCGGCCTGGCGGATCATGTAGTCGCCGCGCTTGACGGTGGCCTGGGCGCTCGTGAAGAGGCCGTGCCAGAAGAGCCGCATGCGATCCCGCAGCGGGTCCTCGCCCCGGACCATGCCCTCGAGCCACTCCGCCACGTAGTCGATGGCCTCGCGGGACATCTGCTGCCGGACCTGCTGGACGACGCGGACGCGCTGCTGCTGATCCATGGAGCGGACGCTCTCGAAGTCGGGCATGCGCGCCTCGTACTCCCAGGCGAGCTCGGGCCCCTTGGAGGCCAGCAGGTGCTCGACCAGGGCCTCCTGCCCAGCCTCGACCCAGCGCTGGACCTCGGCCGTGGAGGCGCCGAAGCCGGCGCGGTTGAGGAGGTGCTCCGCCTCGCGTGCGGTCCAGGCCTGGGCCGGAGCGGCGGGGGCCTGAGGCGCGAGGCAGGCGAGGGCGGTCAGGAGGAGGGTGCTCATGGGTGCGTCAGCGGGTCTCGCCGGTGAGGTCGAGGGCTGGGCCGGTTGGCTGGGGCGGTGGACTGGGTCGGGGTCGCGCTCGGCGTGGATCCTGCCCCAGAGGGCCGGGACCGCGGTCGAGATCGGAACAACACGCCTGCCCAGCGGAGGTTACGGGCTGAGTCCCGGGAGGGCGTGATCCATAATGGCGCGCGCCGGTCGGACCCCCCGGCGCGCTCCGCCGTGCCCAGCTTCCGGGCCCCCGCCGACCTCCGCGCCTTCCTCGACATCCTCCGCCGCGAGGGGGAGTTGGTCGAGGTCGAGGCCCCCGTGAGCTGGAACCTGGAGGCGGCCGAGGTCCACCGCCGGGTGATCGCCGCCGGCGGGCCCGCTCTGCTCTTCAAGAACGTGGAGGGGGCGTCCTTCCCCCTCGTCACCAACCTCTTCGGCACCGCCAAGCGCGTCAACCTGGCGTTCGGGAGCAAGCCGGAGGAGGTCGTGTCCCGGGTGGCCAAGCTCCCCGAGGAGCTGATGCCGCCCAGCATCGGCAAGCTCTGGGGCCAGCGGGACCTGTTCGGCAGCCTCGCCAAGGTGGGGCTGAAGCAGCGCAAGGCCGGCCCGATCACCGAGGTCGCGGACGAGCCGGCGCGCCTCGATCGGCTGCCAGCCCTCAAGACCTGGGCCCGGGACGGAGGGCCCTTCGTCACCCTCCCCCTGGTCCTGACCCGGGACCCCGAGACCGACGTCCCCAACCTGGGCATGTACCGCGTCCAGGTGTTCGACGACGAGGCGGTGGGCGTCCACTTCCAGATCGGCAAGGGCGGGGGCTTCCACCTCCACCGGGCCGAGCAGCTCGGGCGTCCGCTCCCCGTGGACATCCACGTGGGCGGTCCGCCGGCCCTGATCCTCGCGGCCATCGCGCCGCTCCCCGAGAACGTCCCGGAGCTCCTGCTGGCCTCGCTCGCCATGGGCCAGCGGCTCCCGCTGGCGCAGTCCCGCCAGGGGCGCGCGATCGCCGCCGGCTCGGAGTTCGTCCTCTCCGGCTCGATCCAGCCCGGAGCCCGGCGGCCCGAGGGCCCCTTCGGGGACCACTACGGGTACTACTCGGAGGTCCACGACTATCCGTGGATGAAGGTCGACACCCTGCACCGTCGCAAGGACGCCATCTGGCCGGCAACGGTGGTGGGCAAGCCGCGGCAGGAGGACTTCTTCCTCGGGGACTACCTCACCGAGCTGCTGAGCCCCCTCTTCCCGCTGGTGATGCCCGCGGTCGTCGACCTGTGGAGCTACGGGGAGACCGGCTACCACGCCCTCTCCTCCGCCATCGTGCGCGAGCGCTACGAGCGCGAGGCCCTCGTGTCGGCGTTCCGGATCCTCGGCGAGGGGCAGCTCGCCCTCACCAAGTTCCTGCTCCTCACGGACGGCGACGTCGACCTCCGCGACTTCCGCTCGACGCTGGTGCACGTCCTCGAGCGCACCGACACGCGCACGGACCTCTTCATCCTCGCCAACCTGTCGATGGACTCGCTCGACTACTCGGGCCCGACCATGCACAAGGGCTCCAAGGGGGTCCTCGTGGGGCTCGGCGAGGCCAAGCGCAAGCTGCCGGAGACCCTCCCCGGCCAGCTCGGCTCGGGCATCGTCGACGCCCGCGTGTACGCGCCGGGCGCGGCGGTCGTCCAGGTCGGCAGCTACGAGGAGGACCCGGACGCCGCGCAGCGCATCGCGCAGGAGCCCGGCCTCGAGGACTGGCCGCTGGTGGTCATCTCCGACGAGCCCGAGCGCGCCGTGCGCAGCGACGCGAACTTCCTCTGGACCACCTTCACGCGCTTCGACCCGGGCCAGGACATCGTCCCGCGGCGCATCGAGCTCGTCGGCACCCACGCCGCGTACGAGTTCCCGCTGGTGATCGACGCGCGCATGAAGCCCTCCTACCCGGAGGAGCTGTTCTGCGACCCCGACACGGCCGCCCTCGTCGACCGGCGCTGGAAGGAGTACTTCCCCGACGGCGGCGTGGAGATGGGCGACTCGGCCCGGGCTCACCTCGACTGAGCGAGGGGCGCGCGGAGGTCCGGTGGCGCCGTCTCCGCGGCCTCGTCAGGCCGGAGCGAGCGCGGCCTCGGACGTCCGGGTCGTGGACTGCTCCATGGCCCGCACCATGCGCAGCTGGACGCGCGCCCGGTCGAGGTTGTGCCCCTCCCGGTGGATCTTGAAGTAGGTGTCCCCCGCCAGGTGGTCGGTGAGGAAGCGCACGCCGACGGTGAGCGTCACGATCTGCGCGGCCAGGGGCATCAGCTCCAGCTCGTCCGCGTTCATGAAGCGCCCCGTGGTCTCCAGCCAGCCGGCGGACAGAGCCTCGTAGAGGTCGAGGTCCACGCCAGCGAGGCTCAGGTCCTGCTCGTCCTCCTCCGAGGTCGCCGCGGTGAAGCGAACCAGGTCCCCGAAGTCGTAGAGGGGCCACCCCGGCATGCAGGTGTCGAGGTCGACGATGCAGCGGGCCACGCCGGAGGCGCGGTCGAAGAGCACGTTGTTGAGCTTGGTGTCGCCGTGGATGACGCGGACGGGGATCCGGCCCTGCTGGATGCCGGTCTCGATCACGTGCATCAGGTGGCGCCGGTCCAGGACGAAGCGCACCTCCTCCGCGACCGCGGCGGCCCGCCCGCAGCGATCCTCGCGCAGGGCCGTCATGAACTGCCGGAAGCGGTGGCTGGGTGAGAAGAACTCGGGGATCGTCTCGACGAGGCCGCGAGCGTCGAGGTCGAACAGCCGGGCCTGGAAGTTGCCGAAGGCCGCGGCCGCGTCGAAGGCCTGGTCGGGTCCGAGGCAGCGGTCGTAGCTCTGGGTGTCCTCGACGAAGCGGAAGGTCCGCCAGGAGCCCGTGTTGAGCTCGGCCCAGCTCTCGCCGCCCACGGTGGGGACCAGCTGCAGGACCTCGAGCTCGCGGTCTCCCGCGCGCCAGCTCTTGCGACGGAGCTCCCGGGTCACGCGACGGATGTTGTGCATCAGCCCCGGGATGTCCTGGAACACCGCGTCGTTCATGCGCTGGTGCAGGAGTCGCTGGCGGCCATGGGCGCCAAGGTCCCAGGAGCTGACGAACGTGTCGTGGATGTGGCCCCGGTTCAGGGGCTCGACGCCAACGAGGCGTCCTCCGGGGGAGAACGCCTGGGCGGCCAGCTCGGCCTGAGCGAGGTCTGCGGGGGTCATGGGGCGGTGCGGGCGGGAGCGAGCGCGGCTGAGCTGATGGTCACCCGGAACGGAGGAACCCGCCACTCAAATCCGACATCCATTGAACATGATCGGTTTCCACGAGCCTAGGAGGCACCCTCCGCGCCGCTGTTCACGTGGAAGTGGAGGTGCTTGGAGTCCTGGTACGCGCCCAGGTTGGTCAGGACCCGCGCGGCGCCGTGCTCCTCCTCGACGAGGGCAGCCACGTGCCGGACGGCCTCGATGAGCTCGGGCAGCAGCGCCTCGCCGCGCTCGCCGAGGTTGGTCAAGGACGGCACGTGCTCCTTGGGGATGACCACGATGTGCACGGGCCAGTGGGGCCTCGTGTGGTGGTACGCGAGCGTGTTGGCGGTCTCGTGGACCACGCGGACGGGCGTGCGGCCGCTGAGGACCTCGTCGCAGTAGAAGTCGTCGGTCATGGCGAGCCGGGCGTCGCCCCGGCGGGCGCTGCATTGTGCTCCAAGGAGCCAGTGGGTATTCCCTTCCCTCGTGCTGGCCGTCCTCGCCCTCCTCTCGCTCGGCCTCCAGGCGGGTCCTGGGGACGCGGAGTCGAAGGAGGCGAAGCCCGTTCCCCGGCTGGACCTGCACGGTCGCCTCTTCCTGGACCTCCCCGGCCTGGACGGCGAGCAGGGCCGTCCGCGGTCGCTCCGGCTCCAGGCGCGCCTGCACCTGGACGAGCAGGCCTCGGCCCGCGTCCAGCTCGAGCACGGGCGCGGGGAGCTCGAGGTCTTCGAGGCGTCCTTCACCTACCGCGACGAGGAGTGGGGCGAGGCGCGCTTGGGACACCACCGCCCCCCCGCGGGGAGCGAGGCACGCACCAGCCTCTCGGTCCTGCCCAGCCCCGAGCGCTCGGCGCCCGTGCGGGCACTCCTGCCCAGCCGCGCCACCGGACTCTCGTACGGCACCCGCACGGACGAGGGCTGGTCGCTCGGAGCATTCGGGGGCGCGCGCCGGGCCCTCGACCCGATCGGATCCCAGCGGCTCGTGGTCGGGCGCAGGGACTGGGAGCTCGAGGAGGCGACCGCGACCTCGCGGAGTCACCTCGGCCTCTGGGCCATGCACTGGAACGGGGGCGCGGACGGCCTGC
>WTJQ01000252.1 GCA_011524785.1 Planctomycetota bacterium
CGTCCTCACCATCGGCAGGCAGGAGGGCGGCCCCGAGGAGCAGGGAGGAGACCAGCAGGGAGAGGACTCTGGTGCGCATCCCGAAGAGGGTAGGCGCCGGCCACGGGGGCCAGCGTCACGACTGCGCAAGGTCGTCCGGACCCCAGCGCTGGAGCACTCTTCCGACGCCTCCGTGCCAGTGCACGAGCAGGGCGCCCAGGGGCCGGAGCCCGATCACGAGCGCCAGGGCCTCCTCCCAGAGGCCCTCCGCGTCCGCTGGGCTCAGGACTGCCGGGCCCTCCGGGTGCGTGTGCCAGATCCCGCGCAGTGAGCCGTCGAGGGCCTCGGGGAGCAGGTCCCGCGCATCGATCTCGAAGGCGGCCCGCTGGCCCCGTCCTCTGGGGAGGGCGACAAGGGCGCCCTCCCGCTCGATCAGCACCCCGCACGCCTCCCGCGGGCTGGAGGCGCGCGCCTCGGCCACCAGGGCGGTGATGGCGGACGAACTCAACAGCGGCTGGCCGTCCTGTCCCTGCCTCTTGGGTCCCTGCCTCTTGGGCTCGAGCTCCTCCTGGCGCCGCATGTCGCGCAGGGTAGCAGCGGTCGCGTGGAGGCGCAGGAGGGGCACCCGTCGGCGTCGGATCCCCGGTGCGAGATCCCCAGCGCTGGAGCCCAACGACGAGCGAGGGGCCCCAGCCGTGTGGCGGGAGCCCCTCGCGTCTCGAGACCTGGCGCCGGTCAGTTGCCGCGGCCGCCGCGACCCCCGCGGCCGCCCGTGTTGCCGAAGCCGCCGAAGCCACCGCGGCCCATGCCGAAGTCGTTGCCGTACTCGCTCTGGTAGGTCTCGTACTGGGTGGGGGAGAGGAAGCCCTGCAGGGTGCTGGAGGCCTCGTTCCGGATCTCCTCCATGCCGGAGCGCATCATGTCTCGACTGTCGGGACCCCAGCCAGCGGCGCGCATGTCCTCCATCAGCTTGGAGGAGGCCTCCCGGCTGCTGGTCATGACGTCGCGCATCTGACCGAGCTGCGACTGGTCGAGACCGAGCTTGGCGCTCATGTCCGAGAGTCGGTCCTCCATCATCTGCTCCATCCGCTCGGCGCGCTCGGCATCACGCTCCTCGCGCTCGCGATCGCGGATGTTCTCCTGGGCCGTGGCGACCCAGTCCTCGAAGTGGGGCGGCATGGCGATCTGCGGGTTGCGCAGGGTCGTCATGTAGCTCTCCAGCTCGGCCTTGAGCTCGGCCAGGTCCACCTGCGGCGCTGCGGGGGCCGCGGCGTCCCGGCGCGTGGGCGCTGCGGCCACCTGCATCTCCACCTCGTCGAGACGGCTGGCGAAGCGGTCGAGGCGCTCCTCGATGCCCGAGAGATCGACCGCAGGGGCCGTGGCCGAGAGGGCCGGGGCCGGGGCCTCCGCGGGCCCGGGGAGGAGGACGGAGGACAGGCCGGCTCCGCCGACGCCTGCGACGAGGCCGACGAGGGCCACGATGGGGAGGTTGGTGCTCATGGGATCAGGGTTGCTGGGTTCTGGTTGATCGGGACGGGGCTCACTCGGCTGCGACCGAGACCGCGATCTCGACGGAGCCCTCGGTGGTGGAGCTCATCTCCATCTCCCGGTCGCCCCGGGACATGCTGCGCTCCATCTGCAGGACGAAGTCGCCCTCGAGCTCGAGGGCCACGGGACGGTTCTCGGAGGTGGACCAGAGCAGGCGCCCCTCCAGCTCGACCTCGACGGTCGTCTCCGGGAGGACGGTGCTGGTCGGAGACGCGAGGAGGAGCCCGCCGCCGCGCCCGCCGCGACCGCCGCCCCACTCACGCTCCGGGAGGATGCCGTCGGCCTCGCACTCGAGCTCGATGACCAGGCACTCGAGGTCGTCCACGGTCTCGGTCTCCTCGGTCAGGGTCGCCTCACCCTCCCACTCGAGACCCGCCATGGCCTGGAGGTTGAAGCCACCGCGGCCGCCGCTGAAGCCGCGGCGTCCGCCGCGGCCGCCGCCCTCGCCACGACCACCGCGCTCACCGCCGCCCTGGGAGGGCCGACCGAACATCGCGGCCTCGAGGCCCATGCCGAGGCCCTGGACGAGCGCGTCGCTCTCCAGGTCCCAGGTGCCCCCGGCCTCGACGGCCTCGGTGGGGAGCAGGGCATCGAGCTCGAGGCCCAGCTCGAGGGAGGCGAAGTCGGCGCCCTCGGGCTCGGAGCCCTCGACGACCTCGACCTCGACGTCCCCGTTCTCGGCGAAGCCGAGCTCGAGCACGGCGCCCTCGGCGTCGCTGGTCTGCTCGATGTCGCGCTCCTCGCCGCGCATGCTGACGACCCCCTCGCTGCCGAGGGTCTCGATCGTGCGGCGCACCCGCGTCGGCGCGCCGTCCTCGTGCTCGAGGACCTTGTCGACGGTGGTGATGGTGAGGGTGCGCTCGTTGGCCCCGCCGCCGAAGCCGCGGCCCTCCATCTCCTCGCCGTCGACGATCATGACCATGTCGACGACCTCGCTGGTGGTCGTGATCGTGCGCTCGACGCGCAGGCTGCGGTCGGCGGTGTAGTCGGTCGCCAGGGTGCTGCCGAGGGCGGCGGCGCTGGCCAGGGAGAGGCTGGTGAGGAGCTTCATGGGCGGGTCGAGAGGGCGCTTGGCTCGGGTCCTGGGACTCGTGGGGCCATGGGTGAGGAGAGATCCGGCGCTCGGTCGCGGAACCGGGCGAGTGAAGGATCGCCCCCGGAGCACCCCCTCACAACCCGTGGGGGCCGCCCAGGAGGCAGGGGCCCGCTCCATGTTGGGAGCGGGCGGTCGGGTGCGCTCAACCCAGGGCCCGGCGGACCTCGGCGGCCCTGGAGCGGCTGACGGGGACCCGTTCGCCGCCCTCGAGGACCAGCTCGGCACCGCCCGAGGGGAGCGAGTGGAGCTCGCGGACCCCGGACAGCGGCACGATCGCGGAGCGATGCACCCGCAGGAACCCGTGGGGCGCGAGGGCCTCCTCCATGCGGGCCATGGACTCCCGCATCAGCCGGCTGCCCTCGGCGGTGTGCAGGTGGACGTACTGGTCAGCCGACTCCACCCAGCGGAGCGAGGCGATGGCGACCACCTCCATGCGGCCCTCCTTGCGGAGGACGAGCCGCGCGCCCTCCCCCGCGCCCTCGAGGCGCTGCTGTGCGCGCTCGACGGCCGCGGCGAAGCGCGCCGCGTCGTAGGGCTTCAGGAGGTAGTCGATGGCCTGGACCTCGAAGGCCTCCACGGCGAACTCGGGGTGGGCCGTGGCGAACACCACGGCGCGGGGGGCGGCGCTGCCCAGCGTCCGGACGACCTCGATCCCCGTGCAGCCCGGCATCTCGACGTCGAGGACGGCGAGGTCGACCGTGGTGGCCTCGAGGCACGCGATCGCCGAGGCGCCGTCCGAGCAGGTGGCCACCAGCTCGAGGTCGGGGTGCTGCTGGACGAGTGCGGCCAGCTCGGCGCGGGAGAGCGGCTCGTCGTCCGCGACCAGGGTTCGCAAGGGGGGCATGGGCTTCCTCAGAGCGGCAGGCGGAGGACGACGCGCGCGCCGCCGGTGGCCGGGTTCTCGAGCGCCATCGAACCCCGCTCCCCGTAGAGGGTTCCGAGGCGCTTGCGGGTGTTGGCGAGGCCGATGCCCGCGCCCTCGCCCGCGCGCAGGACGTCCTCCGGGAACGCCACGCCGTCGTTCTCCACGACGAGCTCCAGCGAGCTCCCCTCGCGACGCGCGTGGATCCGCACCTCCACGGGCTCGACCGTCTGCTCGAGGCCGTGCCGGACCGCGTTCTCCACGAGGGGCAGCAGGATCAGCGGGGGGACCTCCAGTCCGCGCAGCTCCTCGGAGCAGGCGCTGCTGCACGTGAGACGCTCCCCGTGCCGCAGCCGCTCCAGGTCGAGGTAGCTCGAGCAGAGCTCCAGCTCGTCGTGGAGCGATGAGCGCCCCGTGCGCGAGCGGTCGAGGGTCCCGCGCAGGAGGTCGCCGAGGGTCACCAGGGCCGTGCGGGCCTCCTCGGAGCGATCGAGGCGCATGAGGGCGCCGACCGAGTGGAGCGCGTTGAACAGGAAGTGGGGGCGGAGCTGGGCCTCCAGGGACGCCAGCTGGGCCGAGGTGAGCTCGGAGCTGAGCTCCGCGCGCTCCAGGGCGAGGGAGGCGGCCTGCCGGCGGGCCTCCTCCGAGCGCAGGTGGCTCGCGGCCCCGGCGCAGACCAGGAGCAGGAGCGCGTGCGTCACCCAGCGTCGCAGCGGGACGTCCTCTCGGCCGAGGCCCCCGCGGGCCCGCCGAGGGTCGAACCGCCCAGGGCGACGCGGGCGCCGCCCATCGGCCTCCTCCTCCGGCAAGCCCTGCGCGCGCCGAGGCTCGGACGCCGGGCCCGGCTCGACGCCCTCCTCGACCGGGGGCTCCACGTCGCCGGGAGGACTCACTTCGGGCGCGGCTTCGCCAGGGACGCTGGCCTCGGGCTCGACATTGCCGGGAGCGCTCGCCCCGGGCTCGACGCGCCGGCCCTCGGAGCCTGTCGAGGGAGCGTCCGTGTCGGCCGCTCCTGGATCGACCTCGGCCTCGCGGGGGCGCCGCGGGCGCTCCTCGCGCCCAGGGCCCTCGTCGTCAGCGAACGACAGCGCAGGCGGCATCAGCGGTCTCAGGGCGTCCCAGCTGGCTCCCACGCCCCAGGTCGCAACGGCCGCGAGGGCCACGTGGGAGAGCGCGCGGATCGGGAGCGGCCAGCGGCCGCCCGCCTGCATCACGGGGACGATGCCCAGGAGGACGACGACTCCCCAGAGTCCCCAGCGAACCAGCTGGGACAGCAGGAACGCCGACTCGTCGAAGGCCGGCCCGAAGCGCCGCCCGCCGAGGGCGTTGCTGAGCTCCAGGGTGTTGGCGCCCGCGAGGGCGAGGACCCCGAGGCCCACCAGCAGGGTGCGCCCCGCCCACGAGCGGAGCAGACGCTCGAGGAGACCCTGCCGCTCCTCCGCCCCTGCCTGCGGCGTCGTCACGACTACTTGCCCAGCTCCTCGAGCCAGCGGATCAGGCGGCGCTCGAGGGCGGGCGGATCGAGTCCGAGCTCCTCCTCCAGGGCCTTGGCGGAGGAGACGTCCTCGCGGCCGATGCGCTTCAGGACGCGCAGCGCGGTCCCCTCCTCACAGCCCTCGATCAGGTACGCAGCCAGCGCGTTGGCCACGAGGACGTCCCCACGGGTGAGGGTGTTCACGTCCCGGCCGAGCGTGAAGGCCAGCTTGGGCGGGTTCTTGCCCTGCAGGGTCGTGCGCGCGAGGGCGAGCCAGTCGGCGTCCTTGCGCTTCATGCGATCCTCGACCTTCGTGCCGCCCTTCGAGCTGCTGCCCTCCGACTCGCGCACCGTGTAGATCAGGCGCGTGCCGCACATCTGGTGGGTCACGTAGATCCCGAGCCCCTCGGCGATCCAGCCGTGCTTGCTCCAGGTGCCGGTCTTCCACGCCAGGTGCCGTGCGATGCTCATGCGCACGGCGCCGTCCAGCCGCTCCTCGCGCTTCTTGGAGGAGGAGTTGGCGTGCTCGTGGTCGAGGTAGGAGCAGAGGAGGCCCCCGAACAGCTTGCGCTGGCCTGGTTCGAGCCCCGGGTAGGCGTTGCAGAAGGCCGCCGTCGCAGCGGGCCCCTCGAACAGGTACAGGGTGCCCTGCTGCAGGGGATCCGTGGTCCCGAGGAGCGCGTCGAGGTAGGCGTAGGTGGCGTGGGCCAGCCGGGCGGTCTGGTTGGCCTCCCCGTCGGACACCGCGGACACGATGCGCACCGCCGGGGTCGCGACGGCCTTGGCGAAGGTGACGCCCCAGGTCTGCTCCGCGTCCTCGATCCCCGCGGCCTCGGGCTCGGGGGCCGCCGACTTGAGGTCGCTGCGCAGCTTCTCGTGGGCCTTGCGGACGGTCCTGGCACGGACCGTCTCGGCGAGGACCCAGGAGTCGCCCTCCCGGACCTCGCCCCCGCGCTCGCGCAGGCCCTCGTGATCGGGCATGAGCTCGAGCAGGCGCTGCTCCTGGCGGCGCTGGATGCGCTTGGGGAGGTCCTGTCCGTCCAGGTCGGCGAGCACCGCGTCCACGTGGGACCGGAGCAGTCCGAGGCGCTCCTCGCGCAGGGGCGCTGCGACCTCCTCGGCCGCGGCCTTGGGCTCGCGGGCGCGGCTGGGCTCGACCCAGTCCCCGGACTTGCGGTCCTTCTTGTGCCCGAGGGTCTTGCGGGCCTTCGCGTGGTCGGGGTCGAAGCGCAGGAGGAGGACGTAGGTCGCGTTGCGCTCCCGGAAGGCCTTGGCCTTCTGGCAGCGCTCGGCGAGGTTCTCGAGCTTCCAGGTGAGCTCCTTCTCGAGCGCCTCGCGCGCGCCGTCCTGCGGCTGGATCGCCGCGGGCGCGGGAGTGGGGGACAAGGGGGCCGCCACGGGAGCGGCCAGGAGGACGGTGAGCAGCAGCTGCATCAGTCGCGCTCCTGCAGCCACTGGGCCAGGCGGTCCCGGACCGTCTCGATGTCGAAGCCGAGCGTCTGCTCGACGGCCTCGACCCCGCTCACGCCCTCCGTGCCCATCATGGAGAGGACGGTGGTCGCGGTCTCCGGCTCGCAGCCCTCGAGCAGGTACGCCGCGAGCGCGTAGGACACGAGCAGGTCGTCGGGGGTCAGGGTGTTGACGTCCCGGCCCATCGCGAAGGGCAGGTTGAAGGGCTTCTCGTCGGTCAGGACCTCGAGGGCCATCTTCATCCAGTTGGAGTTCGGGTCCTGCAGGTCCCGCTTCTTGCCCTTCTGGACGTACTCGGTCTTCCGGATGAAGTAGGTGAGGCGGGTCCCGAGGAGCTGGTGGGTGATGTACATCCCGAAGCCCTCGATGGCCCAGCCCGTCTTCGAGTCGACCCCGAAGTTGCGGCCCATGTACATGGCGATCGACATGCGCACCGAGCCGTCCACGCGGTTCGCGCTCGTCGGGCCCGACTGGAACATCTCGCGGCCGGAGAGCGTGCTCCCGCCCGTGTTCTTCAGGTACTTGATCTGCGCCTCGTCGAGGCCGGGCCAGCCGTTGAGGAAGCTGCTCTTCGCCGAGCGACCCTCGATGTGATAGGTCGTGTAGGTCGGCTCGAGTCCGATCCCGAAGAGGTGCTCGAGGTAGTCCCAGATGACGTGGCACATGCGCGCGCACGTCTCGTTCTCCGACGTCGAGGC
>WTJQ01000356.1 GCA_011524785.1 Planctomycetota bacterium
GTCGGAGCTGCGCCGCTCGACGCCCGAGGCGATCGAGGGCCTGCACTCCTCCCTCCGCGTCGTGCGCGCTTCGGCCGACGCGGCCGTGGACCGCGAGCAGGGGGATGGACCCCAGGGTGAGCTCTGGCGCTTCATCGCCTGGGCCTGCCTCGCGTTCCTGGTCGGCGAGTCCCTCTGGGGCGCCCGCCTCGGGAGCAGGGGCCGGGGGGTGTCGGCATGACGCTGCGCCGCTCCCCGAGTCCCGCCACGACGGAGACCGCCGAGAGCCGAGACCTGCCGGGGAGCGCCCCCCCCTCTCTGGAGCTCGGCTGGGGACCTGCGGCCGACGGATGGCAGGGGGACGGAACGACCTCCACGAGCGCGTCCGGCGCCGCGCCTGCGGAGGGGCAGCCCGACACCGCCACCTCGTGGAAGCTCCTCGAGGCCCCCGAGCCGTGGGTGGTGGTCCTCGTCGTCCTGCCCCTCTCGTTCGCCATCGCCTGGCGTGCCTACGCCCGCGAACACCTCTCGCGCGGAGCCCGCGGGCTCCTCGTGGGGCTCCGGTGGCTCAGCCTGCTGGCGCTCCTCACCATCCTGGCCCGCCCGGTCCAGGTGCGCTCCCAGGAGCGCGTCACTCCGGCCCAGATCCTCGTCCTCGCCGACGACTCGGCGAGCATGTCCCGTCGTGATGCCTACACGGGCGCGGAGCAGCAGGCCGAAGCACTCGCCGCGCTGGTCGGGTCCGGCTCGGACGTCGCGAGCCCCGGAGCGGCAAGGGCAGCCGTTGCCGAGACGACGCGCGCCGAGCTCGCGGCGGCCTGGCTCGACCGGGAGCTCCTCCCCCACCTCGAGCGCCGGGACTACGACGCGCAGCTGCTGCGCTTCGCGACCACCGCGGAGGCGCTGGCCCAGGCCGAGGACCTCTCCGGCCGCGGGCCCGCGACCCATCTCGGGGACGCGCTCGGCGCAGCCCTGGCCCAATCGCGCGGACGGCCGGTGAAGGGGATCGTCGTCCTCGGGGACGGACGCTCCAACGGCGGCCTCGACCCCATGGCGGCAACGGAGCGGGCCGTCCAGGCGGGCATCCCCGTCCACACCGTCGTGGTCGGCGACACGCGGCCCGAGCGCAACCTCGTGCTCGAGCTGGTGGAGGCCCCCAGCTCGGTCCTCGAGGAGGACGAGATCAGCGTGACGGTGCGCGTTCGGGCGCGCGGCGTGGAGAGCAGCGCCTCGATCGAGGTCCTCCTCGAGGAGCTCGACGGCGACACGGCACAGCCCGTGGACCAGCAGCGCGTGGAGCCCTCGGAGGAGGGCACGCGCGTGACCCTGACGGCGCCGGGGCGCCGGACCGGCTCGCGCGGCCTCGAGCGTCGCTTCCGCGTCTCCGTCGAGCTCCTGCCCGAGGAGCGCATGCTCGACGACAACGAGGTCGCCGCGGTCGTGCGTGTGAACCCCGAGCGCATCCGAGTGCTCTACCTCGACGGCTACCCGCGCTGGGAGTATCGCCAGCTCAAGGACATGCTCCTGCGGGCGGACGAGCGCATCGAGGCGCAGATGTACCTGCTGTCCGCGACCCCCGACTTCCCGCAGGAGGCGACCCGCGGCCTCGACCGGCTCACGCGCGTGCCGACGCGGGCCGATCAGCTGCTCGATCGCTACGACGTGGTGATCCTCGGGGACGTGAACCCCTGGGCGATCTCCGCCGACCCCGCGGAGGGCGAGCAGTTCGTGCGCTCCCTCACGGAGTTCGTGGAGAAGGGCGGCGGGCTGTGCGTGGTCGCGGGCGAGTTCGACATGCCCAAGGCGGTCGCGGGAACGGACTTCGCGAAGCTGCTGCCGGTCACCCTCGACCCCACGGGCGCCCTCGCGTTCGAGGTCGACACCACGGTCGAGCAGCACCCGACGCTCGAGGATCCCGCCAGCCCGCACCAGATCGTCCGGCTGCATCCGGACCCGGACCTCAACCGGCAGCTGTGGCAGGACGAGGGCGGGCTGCGCGGCTTCTACTGGTACTTCCCCGTGCGGGGGGCCAAGCCCGGCGCTCAGGTGCTGCTCCGGCACCCGACGGCCAGCCTCTCCGGGGACGGCGAGCGGGACCCCCTCCTGGTCGCGGGGTACTACCCCGAGGGCCGGACCCTGTTCCTCGCCATCGACTCCACGCACCGCTGGCAGTTCCGCTACGAGCACCGCTACCACGAGCGCTTCTGGCGCAACGCCATTCGGTGGCTGGCCCTCGGCAGGCTGAAGGGAGGTGATCGCCGGCACCAGCTGGAGGCCCTCGAGCCCGAGTACGGCCTGGACGAGCGCGTCTCCCTGGAGGCGCGGGTCCTGGACGAGGACTTCGAGCCCCTGGAGGCCGAGAGCCGGACGGTCGAGCTGCGCGGGCCGGACGGCGAGGAGGAGCGCCTCGAGCTCACCCCCGATCCGTCCCGCCCCGGGGTCTTCCGGACCTCCTTCGAGGCAGGCCGCGCCGGGGCCTGGAGCGCCGTCCTGCTGGATGCCGATGAAGCGGTGGCGCGCGCGGACTACGAGGTGGTCCTGCCGTCCCATGAGAACGCCGACCCGACCCCGGACCCCGCAGGGATGCTGGCCCTGGCCCAGCGCACCGGCGGTCGCGCGGTCACGCTCAGCGAGGCCTCCGCTCTCCTCGAGGCCTTCCCCGGCGGCGAGGAGCGCCGGGAGGCCCTGCGCTCGGACCTGCTCGACGCCTGGGACCGCTGGGGCACCCTCGCCCTGGTCCTCGCCCTCCTCACGCTCGAGTGGATCGCACGCAAGCGCTTCGAGCTGATCTGACTCCGTCCACCGGGCCGCACCGCGGCCCGCTCTCCATGATCGAGAACCGCACGCCGAACCGGCGCGCCGAGGAGCGCGTGGTGCCTGGGACGCTCGCCCAGGTCGGCCGCCGCGTGGCGGCCCTCGCGTCGGCTGTCGCGGCAGTCGGCCTTGGCCTCGCGGCGACCGCCTCCTCGGCGGCGCGGGCCCAGGACGAGGTCATCGGCGACCGCGCCTTCCACGTGTACGACACGCAGGTCGCGCGGGCCACCGCCGAGCAGGTGCTCGACCACCTCGCGAGCGGGCGCGCGAGCGAGGCCCTGGCCGAGCTCCAGAGACTCCTGGAGGAGCATGGCGGGGCCGTGCTCCGCCTCACGCCCGTGCCGGCCGCCCGTGGGCAGGTCCAGAGCGACACCTTCGTCGGCGTCGAGCGCTGGGCCCTCTCCCTGCTGCGCGGCCTCCCCGAGCCGACGCTCCAGCTCTACCGCGACCGTCACCGGGACGCGAGCGAGCGGGCGCTGGAGGAGGCGCGGCTCGCGGGCCTCGGCGGGGACTGGGCCCCCCTCCTCGCAGTCGCGCGCCGGTGGCCCGTGACCCCGGCCGCAGGCCGCGCCTGGATCGCGGTCGGCGACCTGCTGCTCGAGCGCGGGGACGTGGCGGAGGCACGCGCGTCCTGGCTCCGCGCCGCCACGGCGTTCGAGCCGTCCTTGGCGTCGGCCCTCGACCGCACCCTCGCGGGTTCGGAGGCGCTGGGCGACGGTCGGGAGGACGAGACCGCCGCGGCCGCCGACGGCTCCGCGGCCGGCCTCGTCGCCGAGGTCGGTCCTGGGTCCGGGGAGTCGCTGCAGGGCTGGATCGCCGCGCGCTCCGGGGAGGCCCCCTGGACGGGCCTCGCCAAGCGCCTCGAGATCGCCTCAGGGTCGAGGCTCGCGCCGATGACCTCGGGGCGCTCCCTCCTGGGCGGCGAGGAGCCCGCGGGCCGGCCGTTCGGACAGCAGCCCGAGGGCTGGTCGGTGGAGGTCTCCCTCCCGCGCGACCCCTTCTGGCAGTCCCCTGCCTCCCGTCGCGTCTTCCCCGTGCGGGCCGGCGACCGCCTGCTGATCAGCACCAGCCGCACCCTGGTCTGCGTCGAGGCCGAGACCGGCGAGCTGCTCTGGCGCCAGAGCACGACGTCCCTGGGGACCGAGCTTCCGACGTGGGCCGAGGTCGAGCGCTCGATGCGGGGCCTCGAGACCTTCCGCGAGGCGATCGACACCGATGAGGGCTTCGTGGCGCCGGCGACCGATGGTGCCGTCGCCATCGCGAGCTTCCAGGTCCCGGTCGAGGTCGAGACCCAACAGGACTACAACGAGCTCGAGATCATCAAGGTGCTCCCGGAGCGGCGCCTCGCCGCGTTCGACCTCGAGGAGGGAGCGCCCCTGTGGCACCACGCTCCCCCTCGGGACTGGGACGGGGACTCCGGCACCTTCGCCGAGCGCTTCACCGTGGTGAGCCCGCCCGTGATCCACGCCGGGCGCGCCCTCGTGCAGTGCGCGCGCACCCGCGGCCGGGTCGAGTTGCACGTGGCCGCGTACGACCTGAGGACCGGGGAGCTCGCGTGGAGCACCCCCGTCATCACGGGGCAGCGTCAGCTCAACATGTTCGGGCGGATGACGGAGGAGTTCGTGGCCCCTCCGGTGGTGTGCTCCCCCGACGGACGCGCCTTCGTCCTGACCCAGCTCGGCGTGGTGGCCTGCCTCGACGCCTTCTCCGGCGCGCCGCTCTGGGAGACGAGCTACGAGCAGGTGGCCATGACCTCGGGCCGCTGGCGGCGCGCGGGGAGCATGGCGACCGTCTGGCGCAACGGTCCTCCGATCGTGCACGAGGACGCGCTGCTCGCGGCGCCCTACGACTCGCCCCACCTCATGGCGTTCGATGCGCGCTCCGGGGCCCTGCGCTGGTCCATGCGCCAGACGCGCCTCTGCCTCGCCGCCGACCCGACCGGCCGCACGCGCGAGGTCAACCAGCTCCTCGGCGTGCGCGAGGGCCTGCTCGTCCTGGGAGGCGAGCGGGTCGCGGCCTTCGAGCCGGCGACCGGCTCCCTCGCGAGCCAGCCGCCCGCGCGCCTGGCCTGGGCCTTCCCAGCGGTCGGCGCCGATGGCCTCGCTAACCGCTGGCTGCCCGCGCCCGTGCTGTCCGGGCGCTCGGTGCTGGTCCCCGACGACCGGGAGCTGGTGGAGCTCGACCTCGTGACGGGTCGTCGCCTCGCCCTGCTCCCCTGGCCGACAAGCGACGGGCGTCGCCTCGACGGCAACCTCCTCGTGGACGACGGCGCCTTCTTCATCGTCGACGGGAGCGGTGCGCGCGGCTACTTCGAGTGGGAGGGCCTCGTGGAGCGTGCGCGCGCCCGGCTGGCCGAGGCCCCTGGCGACGCGGCTGCCACGCTGCGCCTCGCATCCCTGCTCACGCGTCGTGCACGCTCCCTGCACGCCCGCCGGCGCGAGGCCCGGGACCTCGTCGAGGCGGGACGCCTCCTCGGGGAGGGGCGCGCCCTGCTCGACGGCCTGGAGGAGCCCGAGGGGCGGGACGCCGCGCTGCACTCCCTCCTGCGCGTGCGCGCCGACGTGGCCCGGGCGGCCATGGATCCGGCTCGCGCGCGCGTCGACCTCGAGGAGGCCCTCGTGCTGGCGCCCGACTCCACGGCGGCCGCCGAGACCCGCATCGCCCTGCAGGAGGTCCTCCGCGATCGCGATCGGGAGGGCCGCCTCGCCGTGCTCCGCGCGATCGTGCGCGAGGACGTCCGGGAGCGCGTCACCGTCGCCGTGCTGCGGCCGGCCAGTGGCGAGCTCACCCGCACCCTGCGCCTGCAGCCCCTCGAGGGGCCGGACCCCGAGGGCGGCTTCCCGCTCCCCTCCGTCGTCTACGGCCTGCTGGAGGAGATGCGGCTCCAGCTCGCGAGCGGGGACGCCGCGCGACGCGCCGAGGGGCTCGAGACCCTCTACTCCCTGCTCCCGACCTGGGGCGGCTTCCCACTGCCCTGGCGCGAGGGGGACCTCGAGGGGCAGGACGTGGAGTCGTTCGCACGCGCGCTCCTGGCCGAGGGCTTCACGCGCGAGGGCTGGAGTCGCGTCCCGGCCATCGAGGCCGCAGCCGCCGCCGACCTCGTGGACGCCACCGCCGAGGGAACGGACGAGGCCCTGCGCGAGGTGAGCAGCCGCTGGCCCTGGACCGCGGCCGCGGAGAGCGCGGAGGGCGTGCGGCTGGAGGTCGCCAGCCGCGACGGGGACGTGGCCACGGCCGCGACGATCGTGCTCGGTGCTCTCCCCGAGGGCTGGGACACCCTCCCGGCGAGCGAGGAGACCAGCGAGCGCTGGCTCCAGCTCGCCCGCGCCCTGGAGGCCGGGGGGAACCCGGCCCTGGCCGGCGGCCTGCTGCGCGCGGTGACCAGTCGCTGGCCCGGCGCGGACCCCAGCCTCCGCGATGCGGCGGCGGTCGCCGCAGCTGTGGAGCCGCCCCGCACGACCCCCACCGTGCCCGCGGAGCCGGGACTGGCGCGGCTGGCGACCGCCAGCCTGATCGAGGCCGGGCGCTTCCCGGGAGCGGGCGACGACGCCGGCACGCTCGTCACGCTGACGCGTGACCGCCTGACGGCCGTCGGCGCGGGCGGCCGCGAGCGGTGGTCCCGCAAGATCCCGGGAGGAGCCGTCGAGGCGTGGTTCGACCCCGACCGGTGCGTCACGGCCGGGGGCCTGCTGCATTTGGTCCTGCCGGACGTCCTCTACACCGTGGACCCGGCCAGCGGCGAGCTCAGCACCGAGGCCACCGCGCGCACCCGCGGCGAGTACCTGCACGGGGACGGGGCGGGCGGGCTGCTCGTGACGAGCCGGCGCGAGCTCGACACCTTCGTCGCCGAGGGCATCGAGCCCGTGAGCGGAGCGCGGCTGTGGCGCGTCGTCCTCCCCTATCGGTTCCTGCCCGAGTTCACGCTCGACGCCGCGGCCGGCGTGGTGGTCCTCTGGCCGAACGGCCAAGGCACCGCCCGCGTCCTCGACCTGTTCACCGGGCGCGAGCGGTCGCGCTTCATGGTCCAGGGCACGCGCCGGGAGGAGGCGCGCGCGGCGTTCGTCGAGGACGGCCTGCTCGTGCTCCCCGCGCTGCAGCGAGGCTCCTCGGTGCGGACCAATCGCATCCGAGGCTTCCGCCTCTCGGACGGTCGCGAGATGTGGTCCGTGGATCTGACGCGCCTGGGGCGCGGCTACGAGGCGACGCACGTGCTGCGCAGCGCGGGCCGGACGTGGCGCGTGCTCGCGGCGCGCGCGGGCGGGGACTCGGTGCGCTCCCGGCATGAGTTCGACCCCAGACGAGGGCTCGCCGTCGAGGCCCGAGC
>WTJQ01000242.1 GCA_011524785.1 Planctomycetota bacterium
GACCTCACCTGGGACGAGCAGGAGTCCGGCCTCGGGATCTCGATCGTGACGCCCGGCGAGGGAGAGCCCCCGGGCCCGCACGATCGGGTCGAGGTCCGCTACGCGGGCTGGCTCGAGGACGGGAAGGCCTTCGACGCCTCGTGGAGTCGGACCGCGACCTTCCCCCTGGACCGCGTCATCGCGGGCTGGACGGAGGGAGTCGCCCACCTGAGGCCCGGCGGACGCGCGTGGCTCCTCGTGCCGCCCCACCTGGGCTACGGAGCGCGCGGCGCGCCGCCGCGGATCCCGCCCCGGGCGACGCTCGTCTTCTGCGTCGAGCTCGTCGCGGTCCCGGGCTAGCGACCGGCACGCGGCCCCTCGGGCCGGGGCTCGAAGCGCGTGCACGGCTGACCGCTCTCCCTGCGCACCACCTGGGACGGCAGCTCCCTGGACTGGAAGCCGAAGGCCCTGCAGCCGTGAGGCCGCGCGGGCTCCCAGGTCACCTGGTAGTGCATGCAGCGGCCGCAGACCGGCTGGTGGGGTGAGGAGGGGGACGCCACTCGGTTCCTTCCGGCTGGGGGCTCTCAGTGTGGCGCGCGGCGCGGCGCGGTCCAGATGCCGATCGGCTCGAGGCCCCGCAGCGGGCTCCGACGATGAGGCTGAGGGAACTACGGGGCATCCCGAGTGTGCCTGCGGGCAACCCCGTGGATCCGAACGCGACGCCGTCCCGAGGCTGGGAGATCGGTGGATCCGCGTTCCCGGGGACGGGCAGCGCGGCTCCCGGTCCGCGGGTGGCAGGCGCCCAGCACCGATAGAATCCAGCCAGCGGAGCGCCCTCCGGGACCCTCCGCGCCTCCGAGCCCATGACCCGCCGCGACGAGATCCAGCGCCTGCGCAGCGCCGCCCTCGAGGGCAGCGTCGACGCCCAGTACGACCTGGCCTGCGCCTACGCGGAGGGGGACGGAGTGCCCCGCTCGCAGTCGACGGCCTATCGCTGGTTCGAGAAGGCCGCCGGACAGGGGGACGCCGAGTCCATGACCGCCGCCGGCTACTGCCTGCTCAATGGGGACGGCGTCGAGGAGGACCACGAGGCCGCCGTCGCGTGGTTCCGGCGCGCCGCCGAGGCCGGCGACCCCGACGCCTCGCGCTACCTCGCCTCCTGCACCCTCTACGGCGAGGGCATGCCCCAGGACGTGAGCGAGGGCCTGCGGCTCGCCGAGCACGGCTGGAACGAGACCCAGGACTCCGAGTACGCCCACCTCCTCGCCTGCGCCTACCACGACCTCGAGCACGATCTCGAGCGTGCCGTCGAGTGGCACCGCACCGCGGCGGAGCACGGTCACGACGAGTCGATGGTGTGGATGGGCTACTTCAGCCGCTACGGCATCGGCGTGGAGCGCAGCCTCAAGCGCGCCTTCCGCTGGTACCAGCAGGCGGCCGAGGCCGAGAACGACGCGGGCCTCGCCAACGTGGCGATCTGCTTCCACAACGGCGAGGGCGTGGGCCAGGACTTCGGCAAGGCCTTCGACTTCCGCACGCGCGCGGCCGAGAAGGGCCACGTGGAGAGCCGCATGTGGCTCGCGGTGCAGCTGCTCCAGGGCCTGGGGGTCGATCCCGAGCCCGAGCGCGCCCTGGCGATGCTCGCGGACCTCGCTCGCGAGGAGCCGCAGGCGGCCCTCATGCTGGGGGAGAAGCACTACTACGGGGAGGGCGTCGAGAAGGACTCCGCCCGCGCCCACGAGTGGTTCGAGGTGGCGGCTCGCCAGGACGTGCCCGAGGCCTGGACCTTCCTCGGCGTCTGCGCCTGGAACGGCGAGGGGCGCAAGGCCGACGCCAAGGACGCCATCGAGTGCTACCGCCGTGCCGCGGACCTCGGCGACTCCCACGCCCTCTACAACCTCGGCCTCGCCTACCGCAGTGGCGAGGGCGTGGAGCGCGACCTCAAGCGTGCGGACCAGCTCTTCGAGCAGGCCGCCATGCAGGGGAACGGACCGGCCGCGTGCCTGCTCGCGCGGCGCCACATCGAGGGGGACGGCGTGCCCGTGAACCCGTCCTTCGGCGTGAGCTTCCTGCAGGCCGCGGTCGACGACGAGGACCCGGAGGCCCTGGCCCTCATGGCCGAGTGCTTCCGTGACGGGGTCGGCGTGCGGCCCGACCTGAAGCGCTCGATGGAGCTCTTCGAGCTGGCCCAGGTGCAGGGCAAGGACACCCGCGTCGAGCGCGGGATCGTGCGGCGGCGGCTGCGCGGCAAGCCCTAGGGCCTGCCCCCGGATCCAGGACCCCGCCGGCCGGAGCCGCCGACGCGACTCAGTCGTCGAGGGCGTCGACCCCGCGTGCCAGCGCCTCGGCCGCGTCCAGCAGGTGGTGCGAGCTCGTCGCGTGCAGGTGGACCGGCAGCACGACCCAGCGCTGCTCCTTCACGGCTCGCAGCTCGCGCGCCGCCTCGTGCGTGCGCAGCACGGCGAGCGTGGGCGAGTCGCCGCCCTCCTCGCTCTCCGAGACGAGCAGCACGTCCGGGTCGAGCTGGAGCACGCGCTCCAGGTCGATCGCGGAGTTGCCCTCGATCCCGGCCTCGGCGGCTGCGTTGCGCATCCCCGCCAGCTCGATCATCAGGTCCCAGGACGTCCGGCTCCCCGCGCAGTAGCCCGAGGTGCCGAAGTTGCTGTACGCCAGCACGCGCAGGTCGCTGCGGTCGGAGGGGGCGGCCAGGGTGGCCCGGCGTGCGCGCAGCTCCTGCAGCAGCTCGTCCCCGGCGGCCTCCTCGGCGAACAGCGCGGCCGCGAAGGTGACGAGCTGCTCGAGATCCTCCCAGGTGGCGGGCGTCGGCAGCCGAACGGTGCTGATCCCGCGGGCACGGAGCAGGTCCGGGACCGCGGGGGGGCGCCAGTCGGAGACCAGGACCAGGTCCGGGCCCAGCGCCAGCACGTCCTCGGCGTGGAAGCCCTCGGGGCGCGGCAGGTCCCCGAGCTCCTGAGCGGTGCGTGCGACCGCCGAGTAGCGAAGGGCGGTCGACACGACCCCTGCGAAGCGCTCCCGCGGGAGCAGGGCCAGCATCAGGTCGAAGCCCGTGGCCGAGTCCGCGAAGACGCGCTCGGCCCGCGCGGGCACGCGCAGCTCTTCGCCGCCCGGCGCGCGAACCGCGCGCAGCTCCCCTGACGTCACGGTCGAGGCCGGCTCGGCTCCGCAGCCCGCAAGGAGGAGCCCGAGCAGGGCGAGGAGCGTCGGACCCGTGGGGCGCATGGCGGCATTCTCACGGTCCGGGGTGGGGGGACGGCAGCGCGCTCGCGGCCGGTCCGTCCGGGACGGGCTGCCTGCCCCAGGCTGGTCAGCGAGCAGCGGCGCGCTGGGGATCACGGGCCCACGCGGGCCAGATGGTCCAGATGCCGCCGCCTCCCGTCGGGATCCGCAGGGCGGGCTCGACCTCGATCGTCGACCAGTCCCGCAGCGGCTCCCGCGCACCCTGGGGATGGTCGACCAGGGTGAGGGCTGCCGGGGGGCTGTCCCCGGCTCCGTCGGGAGCGAGCAGGGGCCGCCGGGCGGGATCGCGGAGGGCCACGAGGGCACCCCGCACGAGGTCGCGATCGCAGTACGGCGCTGGCTCCGGGAACCGCTCGCGCAGGGCGCGCGTGAGGGGCGCGGCCAGGGGCCGGGCAGCCGCGCTCGCCTCGGCCAGGGCCGGGAGCCGCTCCTCGAGGCGCGCGGCCAGGCGGGGCGAGGCCGTGGCGCTCAGCTCCACGCCGGCGAGGAGCAGCGAGATGATGAGGCCCGCGGCGCGGAGCTGCCGCACGACCCGGCGCGGCGGATCCGCGGCGAGGAGGGCCGGCACCAGCGCGGCGGTCGCGGGCCCGAGGACGAGGCGTGGGTCCGCAGGGCCCTGGAGAGCCAGGTACAGCAGCACCGCGAGCGGCGCGATCGAGACCATCCGGGGGCCGAGGCCGTCGCTGGCCGAGAGGGTGCCGCACTCGCGCCAGCCGCGCGTCGCCAGGAGGGGCAGGACCGGTCCGACGACGACGGCCGCGCCCAGCGCCCATCGGAGGCCCTCGGTCGGCCGGAAGCCAAGGCGGAGGGAGCCGGCTCCCGCCAGGTTGCGCGGCAGGACGCCACTCGGATCGAGGATCAGGGCGAGGGCGGCCCCGATCGCGAGCCCCAGGAGAGTGCGGGCTCGGCCATCGATCCCTGCCCCGGGTGCGTGGACGCCGTCGGTCGCGGTCGCACCGTCCAGTCGGCAGCCGAGGCCTGCGAGTGGGAGCAGCAGCGCGAGCGGATGCACCAGCAGGCCGAGCCCGCCGGCCACGCCCAGCTGCAGCCCTGCCCGCGCGTCCCCCGCGCTCCAGCGCAGCGCTGCGTCGAGGGCGGTGAGCATGAGCAGGACCAGCAGCGGCTCGCGGCTCCAGCCCGCCGTCGCGAGCGCGAGGCCCGGCAGGGCGTGCAGGGTCAGCCAGGCCCCGGCCGCGCGGCGCGGCGTGACCCCTGCCGTGGCGGCCATGCGCGCGAGGGGGAGCGCCCACAGCGCGGCCGCCACGAGCCCGGGTGCGCGGAGGACGAGGCGCCCGAGTGGACCGCCGTCGGCCCAGGCTGCGAGCACCCGCGTTGCCGCGTCCCCCGCGAAGGACCCGACGCCCCAGCTCGCATGGGCCCAGATGACGGCCTCCTCCGCTCGCAGCGGCCAGAGCGCGGCCACGACGCCCTTGACCAGGGTGGCCACGAGGACGGTGACGAGGAGGGGCTTCATCTACGCAAGACGCCCCGCGGGGCGGGGCGTCGGCGAGGTTCGCGGCTGGGCGGGGCTCAGCTCAAGAGCGTGCCGGTCTTTCCGTCCAGCTGCTCCTTCAGGCGGTTCATCACGTTCGTGTGGATCTGGCAGACGCGGCTCTCCGTGAGCGACAGCATCTCGCCGATCTCGCGCATCGTGTGCCCGACGCGGTAGTACTGCTCGATGATGAAGCGCTCCTTGTGGGTCAGCGAGCGCGTCATGTAGGTCATCAGGTCGCTCTTGTTGATGACGTCCGTCGGGTCGATCGACTTCTTGTCCTCGAGGACGTCGACCTTCTCCAGCGAGCTGTCGTCGTCGCGGTCCTCCCAGCGGTCCGAGAGGGAGTACATCGACTTCGCGGTGGCCTTGCCGATCTCGATGGCGAGCTCGGAGTGGGTCAGCTCGAGGGCCTCGGCGAGCTCCGAGTGGGTGGGCTCACGGCCGTACTCGGCGGTCAGGCGCTGCAGGGTCTTGTCGATCTTGCTGGCCTTGAGGCGCACGAGGCGCGGGACCCAGTCCTGCGAGCGCAGCTGGTCGAGGATCGACCCGCGGATGCGCGTGGTGCAGTAGGTCTTGAACTTGATGCCGCGCTCGGGGTCGAAGCCGCGGATCGCGTCCATCAGGCCGAAGAGGCCGGCCGAGATCAGGTCGTCCAGCTCGATGGACTTGGGCAGGGTCTGGAGCAGGCGCTCGGCGATGTACTTCACGAGCGGGTAGTGCCGCTCCATGAGGACGTTGCGCACGCGCTCGAGGGCCTCGGGCTTCTTGGAGTCGCGCGCACGCGCGTACTCGCCCCAGAGCTCCTCGGTCGGGCACTCCTCGATGGGGCCGCTCCAGGCCTTCTTCGAGGCGCCCTTCTTCGGGGCGGGCTTCGCGGTCGCCTTGGCGGCTGCCTTCGGGGCGGCAGCGGTGGTCTTCTTGGTCTTGGTTCCGGACATGGCTCTCCCTTCCTCCTGGTACACCCGTCGAATCAATAGTTCACGAGGGCATGGACGGGTGCATCCAGCCTCTTGCGCCCCTCGAGGAAGCCGAGCTCGATGGCGAAGCAGCACGCCACCGGGTCGCCGCCGATCCGTCGGACCAGCTTGACCGCAGCCTCCATCGTCCCGCCCGTGGCGAGCAGGTCGTCGACCATCAGGACGCGCTGGCCCTCGGCCACGGCGTCCAGGTGGATCTCGAGCGTGTCGGTCCCGTACTCGAGCTCGTAGCTCTCGGCCGCGGTCGCGGCGGGCAGCTTGCCCGGCTTGCGGATCGGGACGAACCCCTTGCCCACGTGGTGCGCGAGCGCGGTGCCGAAGATGAAGCCCCGGGACTCGACGCCGCAGACGAGGTCGTACTCGGACGGGTCGACCAGCGCGGCGAGGCCCTCGATGGCGGCCCGGAGGCCCTCGGGGCTCTGGAGGAGCGGGGTGATGTCCTTGAACAGGATGCCCGGCTTGGGGAAGTCGGGGACGTCGCGGATCAGGGACTCGATCAAGGCTCTTCCTCGGGGGTGGGGGGCTGGGGGGCACCGCCCGCGGCCTCGCTCGGCCCGATGAGGGGCGGCGCTCCGTGAGGGCGGATGGTTCCGCCTGTCTTCTTCGGAAGCCGCTACTGGAGCCTTGAGGCGACCCCCTACATTTCGTCCGGCGCTGCCACGCCCAGGATCCGCAAGCCGTTGCCAATCGTGGACTTACACGCATTCGCGAGGGCGAGACGGGCGCTCGTGACCCCCGGATCCTGTCCCAGGACGCGACTCCGGGCCACCCAGGAGTTCACGGCGCGGCACAGGCCGAGCAGGTACTGGGTCACCATGCTCGGCTCGGCCTCCCGCGCGGCGCGCTCGAGGACCGCCGGGTAGCGCCCCAGCTCCAGGACCAGGGAGGCGTCCTCCTCGAGGGCCTCCCAGGAGGGCTCGGCGCCGCCCTCGCCCGCTTCGGCCACCTTGCGCGCGATCGAGGCCAGGCGGGCGTGGGTGTACTGCACGTAGGGGCCCGTGTCGCCCTCGAAGGAGAGCACCTCGTCCCAGGTGAACGAGATGTCCTTCACGCGCTCGCGCTTGAGGTCGTTGAAGACCACGGCGCCCACGCCGACCTGCTCGCCGACCGCCTCCGGGGCGGCGAGGTCCGGGTTCTTCTCCCGCACGATCTCGGTCGCCCGGCGCGCGGCCTCGTCGAGCACGTCCTGCAGGAAGACGACCTTGCCGCGGCGCGTGCTCATCTTGCCCTCGGGCAGGCGCACCATGCCGAAGTCCACGTGCTCCATGCGCGGCTCCCACTCCAGCCCCATGCGGTCGAGGACCAGCTTGAGCTGGCGGAAGTGCAGGCGCTGGTCGCCGCCCACGACGTAGAGGCAGCGCTCGAAGTCGTAGAGCTCGTGGCGGTGGAAGGCCGCGGC
>WTJQ01000469.1:0-1647 GCA_011524785.1 Planctomycetota bacterium
AGTGTGAGGAGTCCATGGCGGCGGCAGCCGCTCGGGAAACCTGGGAGGAGGCGCGAGCACGGATTCGGGTGCTCGGTCCCGTGGCGACGATCGACCTGCCCCACATCCATCAGGTGCACGCCTTCTTCCGAGCTGAACTGACGGAGTCCGGTGCCAGCCCGGGTCCCGAGAGCCACGAGGTGGACTGGTTCCCCTTGGAGACGCTGACCGACCGTGAGTGGGCCTTCCCGGTCATGGAGCAGGCCCTCCGCTGGTGGGTCGATGACCCCGAGGGCGCCAGCTTCCACCAGGCACGACTCGACTGGGACGGCTGTGGCCCGCGCTACGACCTCGAGAGCTACTCGCTGGGAGAGCACTGGTGCGCTGGCTGATTCTCGCCCCTCTTCTGAGCCTGTTGGCTTGCGGTGCGGAGGAACGCCAGCCGGGTGACACGAGCCCGAACGAGGGCCTCAGTGACGCTCCGATGGCACTGCGCCGGGGTCTGCTCATCGACCGTGTCGGCGACGTTGGAAGCGAGATGACCCGCGTCGCATCGTACGAGGTGACCCCTTCGGCCGCCGAGGTGACTGGTGTGGACGGGACTGCAGTGCAACCCGTTCCGCAGTCCGAGCCCTGGAGCGAGGACCTGTGGGGAGGCGTGCTGCTCACGGGCACCGGCTCCACGCTGAGCGTGGACCTCGCACTGTCCGCCCTGCCAGCCTCGTTCGATGCGGTTCGCGTTCGTCTAGGAGCCTTGGAGCGGACCCAGGTGGCCGTGGGACTCCTCCGGGACGGTGAGGTCGTGGCGCTGTCCCAGCGGGCGATCGTCGAGAACGAGGGTCGGGCTGCCTATGGGCGCTTCGACTTCACCAGCGTGCCCGACCCCCTCGTGGAGATCGACGGCGTGCGCGTGCTGTTCGCAGCGAAGGGGGCCGTCGGCTCGGCGGTGGGGGCCTGTGCTGTTCAAGCGGTCGATCTCGACCAGAGCCCCCTCCTGTGGGGACTCCCCGCCCCGGAGGCGACTTCTCGCGTCACCAGTGATGGCTGCAGCCTCGAGGGCGTGGCGGTTTCTGGTGAGGTGCACGGGCGGATCAGGATCCCAGAGCCGCTCCGGGGTCTCGAGGGGGCCAGGCTCCACTTCAGCTTCAGCGTTCCTCCAGAGTTCGCCCCCTTCGACGGCCGGATCGAATTGGAGGTGCGCGCAGGGTCCGAGGTCCTTCACGGGGCGTCCATCGCTGCAGGGGGCTGGACCGAGCACGACCTTCCGCTTCCGGCCGCGGAGGAGGTCACGATCCACCTCCTGGGCGCCGAGCCTGGTCGGCGAGTGGGGCTCCTGGGGAATGCTCGGGCGGTGCGCGGGACCGGCGGCGCCCGCACCGTCCTGCTCATCAGCTCCGACACCCACCGCTACGACCACCTCGGGTGCAGTCCGGGGAGTGCAGGGGCCCGGACGCCCGAGCTCGATGCGCTAGCGGCCCGCGGAACGCGGTTCGACGACTGCTGGTCGACGACCAACGTGACGACGCCGTCCCACGTCGCGCTCCTCACCGGACTCCACCCCGCCGCGTCCACCGTCATCGACAATCGCATTGGGGTCACCCCGGCCGTTCAGTCCCTGGCCGAGGTCTTCTCCAGCGCGGGCTTCGAGACCGAGGCCTTCATCTCGGT
>WTJQ01000469.1:1747-4495 GCA_011524785.1 Planctomycetota bacterium
ACCTCAGCTTGGGAGCTGACGGCGCGCTACCGGGGGGAGGTCGAGTACCTCGATGACGCCCTTGGGCGAGTCCTGGCTCATCCCTCCCTCGCCGACGCGGTCATCGCCTTCACCGCGGACCACGGAGAGTCTCTGGGGGGACACGGGATCTGGTTCGACCATCAGGGCCTGTACCCCGACACCCTGCATGTCCCGCTGATCCTCGCTGGCCCCGGTGTGCCAGAGGGGGCCGTCCGGTCGGAGCGCGTGCAGCAGGCCTCGGTCGCGGCGACCTTGTCCAACCTGGTGCTCGGAGCCGATGCTGGGCTTCCGGGCGAGGACCTCCTCGGCGAGCCTGCGGAAGGCCCCCGCTACGCGCTCGCGTCCGGTGCCCGCCAGGCCGCCGTCGAGTTGGACGGGGACCTGCTCGTCCTGGACCTCGCCGGGGGCCCTGAGCGCCGCGGTCTTCCGGATCGCCCGAAGCACGGCCATCGCCTCTTCCACCTGGACCGCGATCCTGGGTGCGTGGTCGACGTGGCCAGGGTCGAGCCCCTCAGGGCCCTCAAGCTCCGCAGGCTGCTCATCGACTGGCTTCGCTCGGCGCCGCGCACGGGCCTCGCGCGCGCTGGGGACGTCTCCGAGGCGGATGAAGCACAGCTGGCTGCACTCGGCTATGGGAGCGGCGCGAGCGCGACACCGGGTCAGGCTTGGTTCCCGGAGACGTGCCACTGCGAGGAGTGCATCCGCCTGCGGTGAGCGCGCGAGCTCCTGGGGGTGCCTGCGCTCACGATGAATGAGCCCGTGACCCTAGACTGCAGCGATGAAGCTGCTCATTGCCCCGCTGCTCGTTCTCGTCTGCGGCTCATCGCTGGCTTCGTCGGAGCCTTCCAGCTGGCAAGAGGGGCTCCGGGTCTGGAGCGACGAGGAGCACTGGGCGAATCGCCTTGCGGACTGGCGCGGTCGACGTGGGGGCGACCATGCCTGCGTGGAGGGTCGAGAGCGGTGGCCCTTCCGTACCCTGATGCGCCTGACCGAGGCGGTCGAACCATCGCGGGGAGCGGTGAGGCTCGAGGTCGACGTGCGGGCGCTGGAGGAAGGGGCCCCGCGGGACGAGCAGGCCGCCGGTCTCCTGTTCGGCGCAGGCGGCGCGACCGTGGATCACCGCATCAGCGCACAGGTGCACCAGACCCCCGCAGAGGATGGGGGCACGCTGCTCATGCTCACGGGCGGGGGCGAGCTGGTGCTCCTGGACTTCGGCACGGGGGGGGACCGAGGTCAGTGGACGATGCGCAACTCGGCCCGCCTGTCGACCCTCCCCGTGCTGGGGCGTTCGGATGGACGGCTCTCCAGCGGGCTGCAGCGAGCGGCCCTTCTGAGCGTAGTGCTCACGCCTGAGAATGGGGCCGTGCTCGTAAGCGCCCGGGCTTCGACGGACGCAGAGAGCGTGAACCTCGAGGCGCGCGTCCCGTATGGCGCTGTGGACGGGCTCTTCGGCCTCTGCAGCCACGGAGGTCCCCAGGGCTCGAGGCTCGGCCACCGCTTCACCGGCTGGCGCAGCGGCGGTGATGGGCTGGCCCGGCATCCGAGCCGAACGTTCGGGCCCGTTCTCTGCACGCAGTACACCGTCCAGCAAGACGTCCTCAAGCTGACGGCCCAGCTCCCTCCGCTCCCTCTCCGCGACGCTCCCCGCTGGCGGCTCATCGACGTCGACACCGATCAGACGCTCGCATGGGCCGATCTGGAGGACGAGTCCTTCGTGGCCCGCTTCCGGGTCGAGGGCTGGAGTGGCTCGAGGGAGCGCTCCCTGGCCGTTGAAGGGACCCTCGATGGGCACACGCACCGCAGCCCCGTGGTCACCGTCCCGGTCGCTCCCGATCCGCTGGCGCCCCTGAAGGTGGGGGCCCTGTCGTGCGTCAAGAGCTACACGGGCGGCCTCCGCTGGAACGACCAGGGCCTCTGGTTCCCGCACGCTGACCTGGTCGAGAGCGTCGAGGCGCATCGCCCCGACCTCTACTTCTTCGCAGGTGACCAGATCTACGAGGGGGACCTGACGCCAGCGATCACCGCCCCGTACGAGGACGCACTCCTGGACTACCACATGAAGTGGCAGCGCTGGTGCTGGTCCTTCGGGGCACTCACGCGCACTCGTCCGACGATCACCATCCCGGACGACCACGACGTCTACCACGGGAACGTCTGGGGCAATGGAGGCGTCCCTGGCGAGGCGCCTCCGGGGCGCAAGCTCTCGGCCCAGGACCTGGGCGGCTACAAGCTGGGGGCGCGCTTCGTCTCCATGGTCCATGCGACCCAGGTCAGCCACCTCCCGGACGGGGACGACCGCGAACCCCTCCCCGGCGGCATTCCCGTCTATCACGCGTCCCTGGAGCTGGGCGGGGCCTCCTTCGCGATCCTCGCGGACCGCATGTGGAAGCCGTCCCCGTCGGTCGCAGTCCCAGAGGGCGAGATCGTCAACGGCTGGCCACGAGCCGAGGGCTTCGATCCCGTGGCCGCCGGCGATCCGGAGGGCGCGCTCCTGCTCGGCCCGCGACAGCTCTCGTTCCTCGAACGCTGGGGCCGGACCTGGGCCCCCGAGACCAGCGTCAAGGCGGCCCTGTCCCAGACGATCTTCACCAACCTCGCGACGCTTCCGGCGTCTGCGAAGAGTGATGGTGTCGTCCCGGGGCTGCGGTACGCGGAGCCTGGCGAGTACATCGAGGGCGACCTACGGGCTGCCGACGGGGACTCCAATGGCTGGCCCCGTAGCGCTCG
>WTJQ01000469.1:4595-7051 GCA_011524785.1 Planctomycetota bacterium
AGGGCGACCTACGGGCTGCCGACGGGGACTCCAATGGCTGGCCCCGTAGCGCTCGTGACCGCGCCCTTCGCGCCCTCCGGCGCTCCTACTCCTTCCACGTGGCGGGGGATCAACACCTCGCCTCCGTCGTTCAGTACGGGGTCGAGGACCACGAGGACGGACCGTTCGCGTTCTGCACGCCGGCCGTGGCGAACACCTTCCCGCGGCGGTGGTTCCCGGAGGTCGATGGGACGCATCGGCCCCGGGATCCGAGCGCTACAAGGGGCGCTTCTTGGATGGCTGGGGGAACAGGGTCACGGTGCACGCCGTGGCGAATCCGCGCAAGCAGGGGCGCGAGCCTGCCCTGCTGCACGATCGAATGCCGGGCTATGGGATCGTGGACATCGACCCCACGACCCAGGTCGTGCGGTTCACGGCGTGGCCCCGATGGGCCCATCCCGATCAGCCCGACGCGAGGCCCTACCCGGGCTGGCCCGTGAGCTTCCACGCGCAGGAGCAGGGGCCCGCCCCGACGGCCTATGGGCCGCCCGTGTCCCTGCCAGGGATCGCGCGACCGCTCCTCCAGCTGCGGGACGCTGAGGGGGCCGTGGTCTACACGGTCCGGAGCACCACGGCGGTCGTCAGGCCCTGGGCCCTGGAGCCCGGGACCTACTCGGTCTGGCTGGGTCGTGACTCCAGGACGCTGACTGCCGTCCTGGAGGCCTGGCGGGTCGACTGAGCCAACCCGCCAGGGCTGGCGTCAGCCGTCCTCGGTGTAGCGCTCGTGACCGGGGTCCTCGAGGGCCCGCAGGGCCTTGAAGGCCTCGCCCGCAGCCTCGAGGTCTCCCTCGAGCACGTGGCGCTCGGTGGCCAGGGCTCCCTCCAGGAAGATCACCATGTCCTTCCGGTAGGCCTGAACGAACGCCGCCCGTTCGCCCTCCGGGACGGCTGCTGCCGTCCTGGGGGTCATCAGCTTGGCCTCGAGAGCGGCGGCCTGAAGAGCGTGGAGGGCGGCGAGGGAGTCGGGATTCTTCTCCGCATCCCGCAGGCTGCGCCGCAGGGTGCGGACCTGGGCCTTGATGCTCAGCATGCGCTGGTCGAGCTCGGACTCGTCGTCGAGCACCGGTGCACCGAGCGAGGACTCAGCGGAGGCGCGCGGCAGGAGGCTGACCCCAGCCGAGAGGGCCGCGATCGCGAAGAGGGGGAGGATGGGCTTCATGGGAGTCGTCGTGGCTCAGTAGGGCGCGGAGACGCCGGGAGTGGGGATGGGGTACGACCCGTCCTCGAGGGGCAGGGAGCGCGGAGAGGCGTCCCAGGCGAGGCGCTCCGGCATGAGGTCGGTCTCACTGGCGAGGGCCTTCTCCATGTCGACCTCCTTGCCGCTGTAGGTCGCCATGCGACCCAGGATCGAGGTCATGGTCGAGGTCGCGCCGTACTCGGCCTCGTTGTGGTCGGTGCCGGTGCGGATGGCCGCGAAGAGGCGATCGTGCTCCACCTGGTAGGGGTTCTTGACGTCCTCGCGGTAGCGCCACTTCTCGCCCTCGGCCTCGATGCTGTAGCGGTTGAAGGTGGCGGTTCCCTTGGTCCCGTGCGCGTGCTCCGAGACCGAGCCCCAGGTGTTCCGCTGGTGGCGGCACTCGGAGAGCATCTTGGTGCCGTCGGCGTAGGTGAACTCGACCATGTGGTGGTCGAAGATCTCGCCGAACTCGATGCCGGTGCGGACCTGCCGCCCCCCGACTCCCTGGGCCTTCACGGGCGGACCGCCCTTGACCCAGTTGCACACATCGATGTTGTGGATGTGCTGCTCCGCGATGTGATCCCCGCAGAGCCAGTTGAAGTAGTACCAGTTGCGCATCTGGAACTCCATCTCACCCTGGCCCTCCTTGCGAGGGTTCACCCAGACGCCGCCCGAGTTCCAGTAGCAGCGCAGGAGGACGAGGTCGCCGATCGCGCCCTCCTGAACACGCCGGACCGTCTCCTGGTAGCCAGCGTCATGGTGGCGCTGGAGGCCCACGCCGACCTTGAGACCCTTGCGACGGGACTCAGCGGCTGCAGCCAGGACCGTGCGGACGCCAGGAGCGTCCGTGGCCACCGGCTTCTCCATGAAGACGTGGCGGTCCTTGGAGACGGCGTACTCGAAGTGACTGGGACGGAAGCCGGGAGGAGTCGCCAGCAGGACCACGTCCACGTCCTCGTCGATGGCCTTCTGGAAGGCATCGAACCCGACGTGGCGGCGCTCTGCGGGCACGTCCACGCGCTCACCGTGGCGCTTCGCAATGGCGGCATGAGCCCCCTCGAGGCGGTCCGAGAAGGCATCCGCCATCGCGACCAGCTTCACGTCCCCCTCGGTGGCGAGCGCCTGCATCGCAGCGCCGGTCCCCCGACCGCCGCACCCGACGAGGGCGACCCGCAGCTCCTCACGGCGGCGCGGGCGTCCGGGCGGGAGAGCAAGGGTCGGGCGAGCCAGCCCAACCGCG
>WTJQ01000047.1 GCA_011524785.1 Planctomycetota bacterium
GCGTCCACGAATGCCGTCCGTCCCGAAGATCGAGCTGCTCATTCCTGCTCCTGTCCCTGGCTGCTGTCGTCGTCGCTCCCGCCCTGCGAGGGGGCCGAGCGCGGCGTGATCGTGACGGTCCTGGGCTCGCTGCGGGCCTCGAGGGCGTCGCTCGGCAGCTCGCCCAGCGCCTCGAGGGCGCCGGGGATCGTGCCCAGGAGCTCGCGGAGCGGGGGCACGCGCACCTCGACCGTTGCCTCCTGGGTCTCCGCCTCGAGCCCCGCCACGTCGACGAACGCTCGCGCGCGCTCCTGCAGCGCGGAGCGGACGCCGAGGAGGATGGAGGTGTCGAGGGCGTCCTCCCCCGTGGCGACCCCCGCGAGGCGGACGGTGAGGGTCACGGTGGCGTCGGGCGCCTCCCACTGATCCGCTGCATCCGGGCGCGCCGGATCGAGCGACACGAGGGCGACCTCGAGGGGGAGGGGCTCGAGCTGCTGGGGCCGGAGGCGCACCGGGACCAGCAGGCTGAGGGGCTCGAGCAGGTCGAGCCCCTGGCTGCGCGCGCTCTCCGCCAGGGTGAGGGCGGCGCTCCAGCGCGGCTGCTCGCGCCACTGGTCGCTGCGCTGCTCGGGGAGCGTGAGGGGCTCGAAGGCGAGGGCCGCGCGGACCTCGGTCGCTTCCATCCCCTTGGGCGCGCGGACGCGCACGCTGCTGGGCAGGAAGGCCACTCCCTCCACGTCCGCCTGCCACGCTCCGAGTGCGCTGGCATCGAGCTCGGGCAGCAGGTCGCTCCCGAGGTCGAGGGTGCGGGTCTCGTACGCCCGCAGCTCCAGCCGCGGGGCCGCACCGACCCAGGCGAGGTCGAGCGCGCGGGCGTCGGCCTCGGCGACGCCCACCCAGCGGACCTCGGTCGGCTCCAGCTCACGGCTGCCGGTCTCTCCGGAGGCGAGCTCCACGCGCCCAGCCAGGCCGCTGCCCAGCGTCGCCAGGAGCTCCCGGGGGCCCGACACGCGCACGGTGGCGCTGGCCCGCGGCTGGGGTCGGCCCTCCGCGTCGAGGATGCCCGCGTTGAGGGCCTCGGGGGCCACGACCGCGACCTGGCCCATCCCGAGCTGGGTGCCCTCCTGGGAGGCCTGGACCCGCAGCTCGAGGTCGTGCTCCACGACCGTGCGGCCCGAGCGCCAGGCGCCCGCGTAGATCCCCAGCCCCACGGCGAGGGCGAGCAGCTTCTCCACGGGGCGTGCCCGCAGCCAGTCGAGGGCGCGCGCGCCCGGGCTCGGGCGCACCTCCTCCGGCTCGACGGGATCGGCGCCGGCCAGTGCGCGCGCGAGCAGTCCCTCCAGAGCGTCCTTCGCAACGCGTCGCTCCATGCGCCCCTCCTCGCAGAGCGAGATCGCGCCGGACTCCTCGGAGACGACCACCACGACGGCATCGGTCTCCTCCGAGAGACCGAGGGCTGCTCGGTGACGGGTCCCGACCGTCCGGCTGAGGTCCTCGTTCTCGGTGAGGGGCAGGATGCAGGCAGCCGCCTCGACGCGATCGGCCCGGATGACCACCGCGCCGTCGTGCAGGCGATTGCCCGGGTGGAAGATGGCCTCCAGCAGGTGGCGGGTGACGGTGGCCCCGATGGGGACGGCGCGCTCGACGTAGGCCTCGAGCGGCGCACGCCGCTCGATGGCGATCAGTGCGCCCACGCGCGCCTTGGCCATCGAGACGGAGGCGGCCGTGATCTCCTCGATGACCGCCGTGCGGTCCCGGCGCAGGAAGCGGCCAAGCACCTCGTGGTCTCCGAGGCGCGTGATGCCGCGGCGCAGCTCGGGGTGGAAGAGGATCGCCAGCACGATGATCGCCACCTCGGCGATCAGGTCGAAGACCTGCAGGACCTCGGCCAGGTCGAGCAGGGTGGCGAGCAGCCACAGCGTGAAGCCCAGGCCGAGGAAGGCGACGCTGAGCCCCCGCACCATCCCCGTGCCCCGCGTGCTCCGCAGGAAGCTGAGCAGGGTGTAGGTCGCCGCCGAGAAGATGAGGACCTGGAGCAGTCCTGCGGCGGTATCGAGGGGCGGAAGGAGCTCCATGGGGCTAGTGTGCCGAGCCCCGGGCGCGGATGGGAGGCTCCTCGGCACCCAGCAGCGCTTCCGAGACGCGCACGGCCTCGACCATGGCGGCGACGTCGTGCACGCGGACCACCGCCACGCCGGCGCGCACGCAGGCCGCGAGGGCGGCGGCCGTGCCACCCACGCGGTCGGCGGGGCGGTCGGCCCGTGCCCCCGTGCGCCAGGCGTCCGCGCGCTCGGCCCCCTTGACCTGGCCGATGAAGGCCTTGCGGGACGGGCCGATCAGGAGCGGCGCGCCCAGCGAGGCGAGCTCTCCGCCCCGGGCGAGCAGGGCCAGGTTGTGCTCGAGCAGCTTGCCGAAGCCGATGCCGGGGTCCAGCAGCACCCGATCGTGCGCGATGCCGGCCTCGAGGGCGGCGGCGGCGCGCGTCCTCAGGTGCTCGGCGACCTCGGACACGCAGTCCGCATAGCGCGGGTCCTCCTGCATCGTGCGCGAGTCCCCCTGCCGGTGCATGGCAACGAAGCCCGCGCCCGCGGCGGCCGTGACCTCGAGGATGCGCGGGTCGTGGAGGCCGCCGGACACGTCGTTGACCCAGTCCGCACCCGCCTCGAGGGCGGCCTCGGCGACCTCGGCCTTCATCGTGTCGATCGAGAGCAGGGCATCGCTGCGGGCTCGCAGGGCCTCCAGGACCGGCACCACGCGGCGGATCTCCTCCGCCGCCGGGACGGGCTCGGCTCCGGGTCGGGTGGACTCCCCGCCGATGTCCAGCACGGAGGCACCCTCGGCCTCCAGCTGCAGACCGTGCTCCACGGCGCGCTGGGGGTCGAGCCACAGGCCGCCGTCGCTGAAGCTGTCGGGCGTCACGTTGACCACGCCCATCACCGCGGTGCCCTCCGGCGAGCGCCAGGCGCGCGCCCGCAGCGCCGCGGTGAGCAGGCCGCGGTGGGGGTGCCCCTCGACCTCCGCGTCCGCGACCTCCCCATCGCGCGTGCTCACACGGCCATCCGCGCGCGCTCGCGGCCGAAGCTCAAGAGCGTCCGCGCCGCAGAGCAGCGGGAGCTCGGCCCCGCTGCCGGGGCCGAGCAGCTCGGCGGTGCGACGCGCCCTCGCCGCGCTCACGCCGGAGAGGGCTCGGCGCCGCCTGCGAAGCCCTCGCCCTCGCTCGCACGCGGCTCCGCGCGGGGAGCCGGCGGCTCGGAGGGGGTGGGCGGCTCGGGCCTCGGTTCGGGCCGCAGGCCCTCGGGATCGGCACCGTCGATCAGGCGCTCGATCTCCGAGCGATCGAGGGTCTCGTACCGCAGGAGCCCGCGGGTCAGGCGCTCGATCGCCTCGCGCTCCGCGAGGATGATGCCGCGCGCCTCCTCGTAGGCCTCGCGCAGGATGCGCTCGACCTCCTCGTCGATCTGGCGCGCGGTCTCCTCGGAGTGCCACTTGCCGCTCAGGAGCTCGCTCCCGAGGAAGTCGGAGCCCTGGCGCTCCGCGTAGTTGATGGGGCCCACCTTGTCGCTCATGCCGAGCTCGGTGACCATCGCCCGCGCCAGCTCGGTGGCGCGCTTGATGTCGTCGCTCGCGCCCGCGGAGATGTCCCCGCAGAACACCTCCTCGGCGATCCGGCCGCCGAAGAGGGTGGCGAGCTGGCCGAGCATGCGCTTGCGCTGCATGTGGTAGCTCTCCTTCTCGGGCAGCATCATCGTGGCGCCCAGGGCCCGTCCACGCGGGACGATGGTGACCTTCGCGGGCGGGTCGACGCGGTCGAGGCGGGCCGCGATGATCGTGTGCCCGGCCTCGTGGTACGCCGTGACCTCGAGGTCCTCCGGCTCCATGCGCTTGTTGACCTTCTTGCGGCCGTAGCGGACCTTCGTCGCCGCCTCCTCGAGGTGGCTCATGTGGATCTCGTCCACCTTCTCGAGGACGGCCATGATGGCGGCCTCGTTGACGATCGCCGCGAGGTCGGCGCCGGAGTAGCCCGGCGTGGCCTTGGCCACCGTCAGCGCGTCCACGTCGGCGTGCTTGCGCACCTTGCGCAGGTGCACGTCCAGGATCTTCTGGCGTCCCTCGAGGTCGGGCAGGTCGATGACCACCTCGCGGTCGAAGCGACCCGGGCGGAGGAGCGCGGGGTCGAGCACGTCCGGGCGGTTGGTCGCCGCGACCACGATGATCCCGGCGTCCGTCCCGAAGCCGTCCATCTCGACGAGGATGGCGTTGAGGGTCTGCTCGCGCTCGTCGTGGCCGCCACCCATGCCGCTGCCGCGGCGGCGGCCCACGGCGTCGATCTCGTCGAGGAAGATGATGCAGGGCGACGCCTCGCGGGCCTGCTTGAACAGGTCACGCACGCGGCTCGCGCCGACGCCCACGAACATCTCGACGAAGTCCGAGCCGCTGATCGAGAAGAAGGGCACCTCGGCCTCGCCGGCGATGGCCTTCGCGAGCAGGGTCTTGCCGCAGCCGGGAGGGCCGGTCAGCAGGACGCCGCGCGGGATGCGCCCGCCGATCTGGGTGAACCGCTGGGGGTTCTTGAGGAACTCCACGATCTCGCGGACCTCCTCCTTCGCCTCCTGCGCACCGGCGACGTCCTCGAAGGTGACGCCGGTGTGGTTCTCCTTGGAGTACATCTGGGCGCGGCTGCGACCGAACTGCATCACGCCGGCGCCGCCGCCCTGGCTCCTCATCTGCCTCATGATCAGGATGAAGAAGAAGAAGATCAGGATCGGCGGACCCCAGTAGAGGAGGATCGAGCCGAGGGTCGTGTCCGCCTGGCCGTGCTTGGTGCCGCCGCTCTTGGAGAGGTCGAAGGACAGGTCGACGCCTTGCGACCCAGCCGCGGCGAGGGTCGCCTTGAGGCCCGAGAGGTCCGGCAGCGGGTCGAGCTCGAGCGTGACGCGGCCGCCGTCGCGCGGGAGCTCGCCAGCCGCGGCCCAGCGCTCGGTCAGGCCGACCCACTGGTCGCGCGGGCGCGCGGTGGCCTCGACGAGGAGCAGGTCGCGCTGGGTGACGTCGGTCACCTTCGGGCGGGCCTGCCCGGTCTGGGGGTCGACCTCCTCGGTCACCTGGCGCTCGCGGCTCGTCAGGTGGCGGTGCGTGGCGACCTCCACGTAGCCCTCCTGCATCGCGAGGCGCAGCTCGGCCTCGCTGATCGGGAGGGGGGCGCCCGCGGCCTTGGCGGCGCGCAGGTCGGCCTCGACGGCGCCCGCATCGGTGAACGAGGTCACGAGCCGATCGCCCACGAGGCTCGTGGCGTGGACCTCGTTGTTGCCGCGGATCTCGAGGGCGGCGATGTTCCCGTTCCACAGGCGCCACCAGAGCTCGTCCTGGCTGACCGGGGTGGGGCTGGCGAGGCGCGAGCTGCCGAAGGCCACGAGGGCCACGACCAGGACCGTCAGGAACAGGAGGAAGGGCCCGAACGGCCGGGCCTTTCGCGTGGGGGGCTGGTTCTCGCTGGGATCCGCCATGCTCTTGTATCGACCCCTTCCGCCCTCGGCTCCAGACCCCGCCTGGCGGGACCGGTCTCGGGGCTCTCCAGGGGGCCGCTCGCGGGGCAGTCTACGGCCTCAGAGCGCGCTGGCAGCGCCTGGAACGGGGGTTCGCGCCCGATCCGCCTCGAGGTCCACCAGCAGCTCGAGGAGGAGCCCCTCCGCGAGATTCCCGAGGACGCGCTCCTCGGCGTCCTGCAGCCCGCCGGTCTCCCGGCTGGTGAAGCCGGAGGTCTGGCTGAGCTGCACGGGGCCCGCGAGGACGCCCCCCGAGGCGTCCACGAGGACGGCCTCCACCCGGATGGCGACGCCCCGTTCGAGCAGACGGTTGTCGCTCCCGCGGACGCCGCCCCGGGTGCGGTACTCGAGGATGCGCCCCTCGAGCCGTGCGTCGGCCGCGGACGGGCGGAGCAGCCGGACGTCGACCATGCGGCGGGCCGCGCGCGTGAGCTCCGCCTGGAGGGGTCGCTCGAGGTCGGGCTCGAGGCTGTCGTTGGCGAAGACGGCGATGCCCAGGCTCGCGACCTCGGGCCCGAGGCCCTGGCGCGCATGGAAGCCACAGCTCGCCAGCCCCGACCCGACGACGAGGGCGAGTGCGAGCGCGGACCGCCGGAGGACCTCGCTCAAGGTGCGGCCTCGATCGCCTCGGCGAGCAGGGCCTCCGCCTCCTCCACCTGCTCGGAGTTGCCCGCGTCGCGGGCGGTCTCCAGCGCGCGGCGCGCGTGGAACTCGAACCCCGCCTGGCTCTCGACCTTGCGATAGAAGCGCGCGATGGAGAGGTCCGAGTCCGCCAGGCGCTGGAGCGCGTCGGCCAGGTCGATCCGGACCTGCTCCTCCAGGGCGTGACCGGGGTAGGTCCGGAGCCACTCGGCGAGCTCGCCGCGTGCCTGCAGCATGAGCGAGCGGTCGTACTCGGGCGTGCCCAGGCTCGCGAGCCGGAGGTGGGGGATCCTGGCCTGGGCCCAGACGCCCTCCAGCGTCCCGGGGTACTCCAGCACGAGCCCCTCCGCGCGCCGGATGGCGAGATCGAAGAGGCGGTCCTCCTCGTAGGCCTGGACCAGGGCCTCGTAGGCGCGCGGGCCGCGCGGGTGGCCGGGGTAGCGCTCGATGAAGGCCTCGAGGACCGTGATGCCGTCCGAGCTGTAGGAGAAGATGAGGGCGTAGGTGCCCGGGTCCTCGGCCAGGGAGATGCCCGCCTGGAAGTGCAGCTCGCCGGCCTCGGCCCGCCGGGCGTGGAGCGGGTACCGGACGTCCATCGCCACCAGGGTCTCGTGACACTCGAGGCGCTCTCCCTCCTCGAGCCAGGCCCGTGCGGCTGCGAGCGAGGCGCGCACGGCGAGGTCGCGAGGCAGCTCGAGCTCCGCCAGGACCTCGAGCTGCTCGGCGCCGTCCGGCGCTGCCGCCAGGTCGTCGATCCGCCGGCTGACGGCCTCGGCCAGCAGGCTCCGGGCCTCCGCCCGCACGCCGCCCTCCAGGCCTGGCGCGGCCTGCACGGCGTGCA
>WTJQ01000167.1 GCA_011524785.1 Planctomycetota bacterium
ACCCAGCAGCTGCCCTGCTGCAACCCCACGGCGACCCCGCGGCCGGACCGTCGCAGGCCCAGAGGGGGCCCGGTCGCCACCGGCGCTACACTGCGGCCATGCAGATCGCTCGGATCGTCGGCAGCGTCGTCTCGACCCAGAAGGACGAGGGGCTCCTCGACCGCAAGCTGCTGGTGTGCCAGGTGCACGACCATCAAGGCGCCCCGAAGGACCAGTACGTGGTCGCCGTCGACGCCGTCGGGGCCGGGGTCGGCGACCTCGTCCTGACCGCCGCCGGCTCGAGCGCGCGCCAGACCGTGATCACCAAGGACAAGCCCTGCGACGCGGTGGTCATGGCGATCATCGACTCCTGGGACGTGGACGGGTCCAACGTCTACGAGAAGTGGAGCGAGTGAGTCCATGTACCTGGGACGCGTGACCGGCCGGCTGGTGGCCACCCAGCGCTACGAGGGCCTCGAGGGAGTGCCGCTCCAGCTCGTGCAGCCGCTCGACGAGGGCGGCGCGCCGATGGGCGACCCGCTCGTGGCCTGCTCGGCCATCTCCAGCGGCCCCGGGGACCTCGTGCACTTCATCGACGGCCGCGAGGCTGCCCTGGCCCTGCCGGACGAGACCTTCGTCCCGGTGGACGCCACCATCATGGGCTTCGTCGACCAGGCAGTCACCGAGAGCGGCACCGTCCGGCAGGAGGCCGACGCGTGATCCTGGCCCAGGTGGTCGGCACGGTCGTCTCGACCGTCGCGATCGAGGTGCTCGCGGGACGGACGCTGCTCATGGTGCGCCCGGTCACCCCCACGGGCGAGCCCACGGGCAAGGCGCGGATCGCCATCGACCGCATGGGCGCGGGCGTGGGCGACCGGGTCCTGATCATCGACGAGGGGAACTCGGGCCGTCAGATCACCGGCGTCGCCGACGCCCCCATCAAGACCCTCGTGGTCGGGTTCGTCGACTCGGTCGAGCTCGAGGGGACCGTCGTCTTCGACCACCGCCAGCTGGAGGCCTGACCATGGACCCCCACGTGAACCCGGCCTGGAACGACGAGGAGTCGCGCCTGCGCAGCGCCATCTGCAACATCGGCAAGCTCTGCTACGACCGCGGGACGATCGTGGCCGCGGACGGCAACATCTCGGCCCGCATGGCGGACGGGACCATCCTGGTCACGCCCACCGGCGCGATGAAGGGCTTCCTCGGCCCCCACCAGATCGCGCGCGTGGACATGAGCGGCAAGCCCGTCGACGACGGCCCCCGCCCCTCGAGCGAGATCGGGATCCACATCGTCTCGTACCAGGAGCGCCCGGACGTGCGCGCCATCGTGCACGCCCACCCGCCCCACGCGGTCGCGCTGACCGTCGCGGACGTGGACCTGCAGCTGCCCGTGATCCCCGAGATCATCGTCACCATCGGCGGGATCCCCACGGCTCCCTTCGGCACGCCGGGGACCCCCGAGCTCCCGGAGACGATCCGCGAGATCGTGCGCTGCTCGGACACCGTGGTCATGAAGAACCACGGCTCGGTGACGCTCGGCACCAACCTGATGGACGCCTACAAGAAGCTCGACATGCTCGAGCACACGGCGAAGATCCTGTGGCTCGCCCACACCGTGAAGGGCGGCCTCGACCCGCTCCCCGAGGAGGCGGTGGCCAAGCTCCTCGCGACGCGCGCCCAGCTCGGGATCACCACGCGCAACACGCTCGAGAACAAGTGCGGGACCTGAGCGCCGTGCGCGCTCGCGGCTCCAGGAGCGGGCCCCCGACGTGAGGCTGCGCCTCAGTCGGCCGGGACCGGGCTCACGAAGTCGTCCGGCTTGAGCACGAGCATCGAGCAGTCCAGGCGCGCGACGAGGCGCTCGGCGGTCTCTCCCACCAGCACCCCGGCGCGGCCGCCGCGCGAGAGGCTGCCCATCACGAGCAGGTCCGGCACGAGGTGCTCCACGGCCTCGCGGATCGCGCTCGCCGGCGTCTTCCGCGAGAGGTGCAGGGTCGGCTCCTCGGGGAGCTCGAGTCCCTCGCAGCGCTCGAGCACGGCGGCCCTCACGTCGGCGCGCAGCCCCTCCAGCGTCGTCCCCCACTCGGCGGGATCGAGGTCCTTCGCGAGCTGCCGCTGCTCGGGGTCGAGGCGCCAGGCGTGCACGACGTGCAGGGCCGCCGAGCGCCAGCGGGCCACGCTGGCCGCCCAGCCGAGCGCGCGGTCCCCGACCGGCGTGAGGTCCGTGGCCGCGAGGACGAGCTTGTGGTCGAGGTCGTGCCCGGGGCGCACGGCCCAGACCGGCGCGGGGCACTTGCGCACGAGCTTGGTCGCGACCGAGCCCAGCCGGCGCTCGGTCGGCCCCTGGAGCGCGTCGCGCTTACCGACCACCACGAGCCCCGACTCCCCGCGGGCCGCGGCCTGCAGCAGGGCGAGCCACGCCCGCCGGTCGGTGACCTCGAGCCGCGCGGTGCGGCCGGCGCCGATCGCCTCGGTGACCAGGGCGTCGAGGGCCGCGCGCCCCGCCTCCCCGAGCGGGACGACCTCGCCCTCGTGCCAGGTCGAGTGCAGCAGGGTCAGCCGCGCCCCGGTCTGCTCCGCGAGCGCCAGCGCCTGACGGAACGCCGTGCGGGAGCCCTCGCTCACCTCCTGGGTGCGCGGCAGCAGCTCGATGCCGACGTGGATCTCCGGGATGCTCTGCATGGGGCGCGAGGAGCCTAGCACCTCTGCGCGGGACCCTGCCCGCCCGCGGTCACCCGCAGACCCTGGGAGTCACCTGGGAGCGCGCGGCCTCGATCTCGGCCCGGCGCTCGGCGTAGCCCTCGCGCCCCATGAGGGCGTAGGCCGCGACCTTGCCGGCCTCGACGCCGGGCTGGTCGAAGGCGTCGATGCCGTAGTGCTCCCCCATCACCGCGACGGCGAGCTCCATCAGGTAGAGGTACTGGCCGAGGGTGTGCTCGGTGACCCGCGGGAACGAGAGCGTCAGGTTCGGACGCCCGGCCTCGGTCAGGGCGATGCGGGTCCCCTCACGCTCGGCGTGGAACAGCTCCCCCATGCCCCGTCCGCCCAGGTACGCCAGCGCGTCCCGGTCGGCGAAGTCGGCGGGGATCGGGACCTGGTGGTCCGGCTGGTCGATCGCGAGGAGGGTGAACCACTTGTCGTGGGGTCCCTCGACGTAGAGCTGGACCTGGCTGTGCTGGTCCGTGACCCCCACGGCGCGAACGGGGGTCGGTCCCGTGAAGACCTCCTGCCCGTCACGACCGAGGCGCTTGCCGATGGACTCCGCCAGCAGCTGGGCGTACCAGTCGGCGAGGTGCCGCAGCCGGTGCCCGTAGGCGAAGGTCACGGCGATGGGCTTGCCCTTGTCGCGCTGCATCAGGCTCTGGGCCGCGGCGTAGAGCAGGGCCGGGTTCTCGAACAGGTCCTCGGTCCGGCAGCGCTCGTCCATGTGAGCCGCGCCCTTGAGGAGCCCCAGCGTGTCGATCCCGATCAGCGCGGAGGACAGGAGGCCCACGGGGGAGAGGACGCTGAAGCGTCCGCCGACCCCCTCCGGCACCTCGAAGGAGGCGTAGCCCGCCTCCTCCACGATCGGCCGCAGGACGCCGGTCCGCGCGTCGGTGGTCACGACCACGTGCTCCACGTGGCCCTCCTCGCCCAGGCGCTCGATCAACGCGCGGCGGAAGACCAGGAACTGGGACATGGTCTCCGCGGTCGAGCCCGACTTGGAGATCACGTTGAACAGGCAGGTGCTCGGATCCACGCGGTCGAGGAACTCGCCCACCAGGTCGGGGTCCACGTTGTCGAGCACGAAGAGGCGCGGCAGCCCCTCCCCCGGGAACAGCTCGTGGAACGGGCTGTGCATCGCGGTGTGCAGGGCGCGGTTGCCGAGCGCCGAGCCGCCGATCCCCAGCACGACGATGTTCTCGAAGCGTCCGCGCTGGGCCTCGGCGTACTCCGCGATGCGAGCGTGCGTGTCGAGGTCGTGCGGGAGGACCTGGAAGCGGAGGTCCTTCTCGGCGCGCGCGCGGACGGCCCGCAGGGCCGCGGCCGAGGGCTCCCGCAGGGCCTCCAGCTCCGCCTCGGTGATGCCATGGTCGGGTCCCACCGCATCCGCGGTGAGGTTGGTCCAGTCGAGCTTGAGGCGATCCATGGGGGTTCTCCGGGGGGACATGCTAGGGCCCCGAGGTCGAAGGTTCGACCTCGGGGCCCTCGCGGTCCGGACGCTCGCCGCTGCGGCGTCAGTCGCGCGACCCGCCCGAGAGGAGCGAGACGTAGTAGAGCAGGGTCGCGATCGAGGCCAGGGCGCCGGCGACGTAGGTCATGGCCGCGGCCCGCAGGACCTGCGCCACGCCGTCCGCCTCCTCCTGGCTGGCCACGATGCCCGACGAGGCGAGCACCGCCTTGGCGCGGTTCGAGGCGTCGAACTCCACCGGCAGGGTGACCAGCTGGAACACCACGGTGACGCCGAAGAGGATCACCCCGGCCCAGGCCAGGGGCGGCGTGTTCAGCAGCATCCCCGCGACGAACACCCAGATCCACGCCTGGGAGCCCATGATCGTGAGGGGCACCATCTTCGAGCGGAAGCCGAGCCAGGCGTAGGCGCGTGCGTGCTGGATCGCGTGTCCGGCCTCGTGGGCGGCGACGGCGATGGAGGCCACCGAGCGCCCGTCGTAGACCTGGGGGCTGAGGCGCAGGGTGCGGGAGCTCGGATCGTAGTGGTCGCTGAGGAACCCGCCCACGCGCTCGATGGTGACCTGCGCTCCGCCGGCGCGCGCCACCGCCATGGCCGCCTGGGCCCCGGTCATCCCGGAGCGGACGCCCACGCGCGCCCAGCGGTTGAAGGTGCTCTTCACCCGCATGCTCGCGAACATCGCGAGGAGCATGAACGGGCCAACGACGATGAAGTACATGGGGTCGAAGAACATGGCTGTGCAGGCGGCGCTCGCCGCGGCGTCAAGGGGTCCTTGGGACGGGGAGGGAGCCGCTTCCAGGGCCGTCCCCGAACGGGGCTGCGACCGAGGGGCGCGGAGGCTCCTTCGCGGCAGAGCCTAGGGCATCCTGGGGGCTGGATTCACGGCGCCCCGCGCCCGGCAGCGCCCGGGGCCGCGATGCGGGGTGGGGAGCGCCCGAGCTCGTGGTGGAACCCGAGAGCAGCGCCGCCCGGCGCGGCTTGCCCCATCGACGCGGGCAGGAGTAGGCTGGTTCGTGAGGAGGGCTTCGCACGCAGCGCGCCCCCCGGAGGGACCCTTGGAGAGCTCGACTGGACTGCTGAAGATCGGGGACTTCGCGCGCGCGGCCGGAACCAACCTGCGCACGCTCCGCTACTACGAGGAGCTCGGCCTCCTCGCCCCCACCAAGCGCTCCGAGGGCGGCTTCCGCTACTACCGGACGGTGGACCTGCACCGGGTGCGGAGCATCCAGCTGCTCCAGGAGCTGGGCCTCTCGCTCGAGGAGATCGGGGAGGTGCTGTCGTGCCGGAGCGAGACCCCGGACCGGGCGACCCTGCTCGAGAAGGTCGAGGTCGCTCTGAACCGCCAGGAGGAGCTGGTCCTCGCCCGCCTCGAGCGCCTGGAGGCGCAGCGGCGCGGCCTCGCCGAGGCGCGCGAGAAGCTGCGTGAGTGCGCCCCCTGCGACCACGCCCCCACCGCCGACAACAACTGGTGCGAGCCCTGCGCCCAGAGCGGTCGGAGCCTGCCCTCCGCGCTGAGCGCGCTCTTCTAGCGAGCCGCGAGACCGGCCTCGCGAGCCGGGCCGCCGCGGCCGCGGCCAGGGACTCGGCCCATGGGCCCCTCCTCGGCCGCCGTCCCGCCTGCTCCAAGAAGCAGTTCCCGGTCGAGGACTCCCCCCTGGGCACCCTGCGTTCCATGACACTGCGCGTCCCCTCGCGGGAGGCCCCCGGATGACCGCCCCCATCCACCTCGACCACAACGCCACGACCCCGGTCGCCCCGGAGGTCGTCGAGGCCATGGCCGCCGTCCTCGCCGGTCCGTGGATGAACCCGTCGGCCCGCTACCCCCGCGCGGGAGAGGTCGCCGACCAGGTCCGCACCGCGCGCGCCGCGGTCGCCGAGCTGCTCGGCGCCCAGCCCGCGGACGTGGTGTTCACCTCGGGCGGCAGCGAGGCCATCGCCACGGCCTTCCACGCGGCAGCCCAGGCGGGGATCAGGCGCGCCGTCACCTCCACCGTCGAGCACTCGGCGGTCAAGGCCTGCGCCGAGCGCCTCGCTGGCGACGAGGGATGGGTGCGCGTCCCGGTGGACCGTGACGGCCTGCACCGCGGCGACGAGCTCGCGGCGGCCCTCGCGGATCGCGCCCCCGCCATCGTCTCGCTCCAGGTCGTGAACAACGAGACGGGCGTCGTGCAGGACCTCGCCGGCGTCGGCGACCGAGTGCGCGAGAGCGGCGGCCTCCTGCACCTCGACGCGGTCCAGGCACCCGGCAAGCTCCCCCTCGACGTGACGACCCTCGGCGCGGACTACGTGACCCTCGCCGCCCACAAGTTCAACGGCCCGAAGGGCGTCGGGTGCCTGTGGGTCCGGCCGGGCGCGCCTTTCACGCCCCTCATCCCCGGCGGCGCGCAGGAGGACGGTCGACGGGCCGGGACCGAGAACGTCGCGGGCCTCGTGGGCATGGGCGTGGCGGCACGGCTGGCGGCCCAGCGCGCCTCCGACCCGGCTGCGCTCGAGGCGTGGCACGCGCGCCGGGAGGCCTTCGAGGCGCGTCTCGTCAGCGAGCTGCCCGGGGGCGCGACCGTGAACGGCGCCGCGGCCCCGCGCGTGCCCGGGACGACCAGCCTCACGCTGCCCGAGCTCCCCGCACCCGAGGTGCTCGCCTACCTGGACACGCTCGGCGTGGAGGCCTCGGCCGGGAGCGCCTGCAGCGCCCACCGGGTCGCCCCCTCCCCGGTGCTGCTCGCCATGGGCCGCACGGAGGACGAGGCGAGCTCGACGCTGCGCCTCTCGCAGGGCCACGGCACGACGGCGACGGAGCTCGACCGCGCGGTCGAGCTCCGTCGCCGTCGTGCC
>WTJQ01000362.1 GCA_011524785.1 Planctomycetota bacterium
CCAGTGCAGGGGGCGCCTGTCAGCTTCGCTCCGCCTGGGACCCCATCGAGGACGCCGGCAAGGAGACCTGCTTCGTACGCATCGCGCCGACTCCGCTCGGCTACCCCGAGAACCCGACCGCCAGCGCCGCCACGACCTCGCGCATCACGGTCCGGTTCACGGAGCCCATGGCGGGCGACTCCATGGAGGCCTTCGAGTCCCTGCGCCTGACCCGCAAGCCGATCCTCGACCCCGCCCTCGAGTCCTACGACTGGATCGTCGGCAGCATCTTCAGCGATGCCTCCCAGGAGTCGTACGAGTTCATCCCGACCCTCCCCCTCGCCCACACCAGCGGGGTCTCCGAGAGCTACTACTTCTCGATGACCGCAGGCAACGGCGGACCGACCGACCTGGCCGGCAACGACCTCGCCGTGGCCCTCCCCGAGGTCCCCATCAGCCTCTGGACCGGGGGCGCCGACACCAAGAACGGTGGGCGCGTCAGCCGCTTCACCAGCGCGGACGAGGACGGCGTCATCGCCGACCCCAACAACGACGACCCGTTCGTCTTCGCCGAGTGGGGTGGGGACATCGTCTTCCAGCAGCAGCTGGGAGTCATTCGCCCGCGGCCCGTCAGCCGCTTCCAAGGCGTCGTGGCCCGCGAGCCCGTCTCGGACAACGGCGCCCTCAGCGGCGACGTCATGGTGAACGCCATGCCCCCGAGCCCGACGGGCAAGAACGACCCGTTCTCCCGCTTCGGCTCGCGCACGCAGTTCATCTGGCGCTTCGTCGACGTGGGCTTCAACCTCATCGACCGTGACCCTGGTCTCGACCCCGACGACCCGACCGACGATCTCTACGAGCCGGACCAGAGCACCTACAACCTCGACGTCGAGGGCTGCTGGTGGAGCCCGATCGCCGGCACCGCCGTCTCGGACTCGTTCGACGTCTTCGAGATGCGCATGTCGCACGCGGCGTTCCTGCCGGACGAGCAGATCAACCCCATGACGCTGGCTCCGGTGTTCCCGGACTCCGGCCTGGTCACCAGCTTCAACCTGAACCAGCTGAGCACCACCGAGGACCCCCAGCGCATCGTTCACACCCGGGATCAGGGCTACGTCATCGCACCCGGCGACCTCATCCAGGTCGGCACGAACACCAAGCTCATGCCGTGGCCGATGAACCGGAACATCCCGCCCAGCGAGCACCGCTACTACACCTGGCGCGACACGGCCCTCCGGACCCGTGGCGGCCCGGGGATCGCCGGCGTCGACCTCCAGCGCTGGTTCGAGAACAACCCGGGCGTTGCCTTCCCGCTCGTCCCGCCCCCGGGCGTCGACGTGTGTGACGACCCGATGAACCCGCCGGTGTTCCACCCCTTCTACTCGCCCGAGCAGGTGCAGAGCATCGCGCTGCCGCTGCTGATCGAGATCCGGTGCTTCCCCGATGACGGAGCCTCCGCCATCAACAAGCTCGACAGCTCGATCGCCATCCCCCAGGGCCTCGCCTCCGGGTTCACGACGCCCAACTTCCGCGCCTTCGCGACCGGAGGGTACGACCAGAGCGGCAACGAGGTCTTCGTCAACCCCGACCTGACCGACTTCGCCACGGGCGGCTTCAACAACGAGCTGGACAACAGCACCCAGCCACCGACCCCGGGCGACGGCTCGCCCACCATCCCGGTGGACAACAACGTCTACATGGGGGCCCTGGACTTCGTCGTCCGCACCAGCCGCTGCCACTCGATCTGGTGGGAGATGGTCGACGCCGCGGGCAACGGCTTCCCTGCTGGCGACATCGTCACCCCGGTCTACAGCCAGCCCGTCCTGGATCCGCCGTCCACCCTGTGGCCGACCGGCACCAGCATCGAGGTCGCCTTCCGCGGCGCCAGCAGCGTGAACCCTTACCAGGTGGGCCCGGGCGGGATCATCGTGTACGACGATCCGTCCTTCCAGGTCCTCGAGGCGGCGACCAAGCTCGACCGCTACGGCGACCACTACGACATCCTGCCGTCGATCTGCGACAACTCGATCAACCACAACGAGTTCGACGTCTTCACGGGAGAGAACCAGGTGAACACCCCGGTCTCCTTCCTGACCGACAGCAACTGGCGTGAGGACGTGAACAGCCTCAGCAACGCGATGTACTACCAGGTCCGCCTGACGTTCACCTCGAACGCCCAGAGCATGATCTCGCCGTCCCTGTCCTCCTTCGCCCTGACCTGGCAGGAGTAGGGATCCAAGGCACCCTGGGACGGGGGGCAGGAGCGCGAGGCTCCTGCCCCCCGTCTCGTTCCTACCGCGCTGTGCCGCCTCCGGAACGGTCCGGGGGTTGGCCGTGGAACCTCGTACAGAGCAGGTGGATCACTCCCCCACAGCCCAGCGACGTCCGGGGTCCTCCCAGTCCCTCGGCTTCAGGTGTGGGCGCAAGAGTCGGCCCAGGGGGCGTGCGGAGCCCGTGCTCTGCACGCTGCCTGAGCGTGCGTTCTCCCCACGCTCGAGCAGAGAACGCATGGCCCCGCTCCGCTACGCCGCAGCACGCTCACTGGGTCGGCGCCGCCCCCGACACGATCACAGTTCTGCCGGGGCCTCAGGATCCTGACTGGGATCCAGCCAGGTCTCGAGGTCCTCGGGGTGATGCTTCTGGACCCCGAACACGACCCAGGCGCTCCCCACCAGGAAGCCTCCGACGAGCCCCAGCGGCAGCCACCAGGGCAGGAGCCCCGCACTCAGATGGGCCCTCAGGTCCCCCCATGTCTCGATGGGCTCCGGGCGCAGGACGACGTGCAGGCTCCAGGCAAGGAGGAGCACCCCGTAGATCGCCCAGTAGTTGCGTGTCAGCCGCGCTCGGACGGCCTGGGCCCGAGTGATCCGGAAGCGGGGCCGGAACAGGTCGTCCGCCACGAGCTCGCCCCAGCGCTCCAGGGGACTGCTCGGATCCCGCCGCAGGATCGGCGCGTAGAAGTTCTCCTCCAGCACCCGGACCCGGCTCCGCCACACGTCCGCGAAGCGGAACCGGCGCGCCTCCAGGAACAGGAAGACCGTCACCAGGGGGAACCCCACCAGGAGCACCCACTGCGAGTGCGCACCCTCCCCGAACGAGAAGGTCAGGAGGCCGGCGGTGGTGAGCACGGCCCAGTTCGTGGTGTTGTCGAGCCGCAGTCTCCAGGCGTTCGCCCGGTGCAGCTCCCCGCGGTAGAGGTGTACGACGGCCGTGATGTACTCCCCACGGCTCAGGGGCGTGGCCTCGTAGTCGATCCGGTCCCGGGCGCTGGGCCCATCGGGCTCGAACGAAGGCGTCGCCATGGGCCAAGCCTAGCGGGCGCCGTCGGCCAACCCCAGAACGCCCTGCGGGCGTTGGGCCCGCGCCTGTCTAGCCATGCGCCCATCAAGGCCCCGCCGCGGCGCAGTTGGACACGAAACAGGCCCGCCCCTGAGGAAACTCCCCAGGGGCGGGCCGAAGCTTGGGCCCCGACCAGGCCCGCGGCTCACTGGGTTCGGCTCACACGCCGGTCGGCTCCCCGGCAACCTCGGCACGGAGCTCCTGCCGTGCCAGTTCCTCGTAGTCCACCACGTCCTGATCCTGCGTCAGGACATCGAGGCGTGCCTCCTGCTGGGCGCGGATGCTCTGGATCCGCCCCTGGATCTGATCCAGGCTGACCGCGTCCCACGACCGGATCCGATCAAGGGTTCGCTGGCGCTTCTCCATGAGCTCGATCATGCGGTCGTTCCGAGCGATGGAGGCGACCTGGCGCTCGAGCTGGCTCAGCTGGACCTGGAACTGCGCCCGCTCCGTCTCGAGCTGCTCCAGGACCTGGACCATGCGGGCCTCCTGGCTCCGGAGTGCATCGAGGTCGGCCCCCGCGTCCAGGGCCTTGCCCTCGTTCGCGATGACGATCTGCTCCAGGTGGCGCACCCGGGAGGAACTGGCGCGCAGGGGGCGCCGCCCGCCGGCAGTCGCCTGAGCAGCCGGGAGCTCCGCGCGCAGCACCGCGAGGTCCTCCTTGGCGAGGACCACGACCCGTGCCGAGACGGCCTCCTCCTGCTCCAGCCGCGCGATGTCACTCTGCAGCCCCGCCAGGTCCTGCCGCACCTCGCTGATGCGTGCGGGGTACTCCCGCTCGATCTCGACCAGCTGGCGCCTCAGGGCGATCGGGTCGTCGAGGCTCTGATCGATCGCCGAGGCGACCTTGCTCTTCAGCTCGTGGGCCACGGCCATGGTGCGGCCCGGGCCCGCGATGAGCAGGCTCCCCCCCGTGATGGCGGCCACGCTGAGGGTGGCGAGGAATGCGGTCTTGCTGACGCCCTTGATGAATCCGAACATCCGTCTTGGTCTCCGTGTTGGCGGCCCGCCTCGGCGTGGCCCTTGGGTTGGTCCTGGTTGGAGGCCCCTCGGGGGCCCGTCCATGGCCCCTCACTGGGAGTCCTGCGCGTCCCCTTGCACGCTGCACCGGGATTCCCACCCCGGGGACGCCTTCTCGGACTGCCGGCGCACGGGACCGTATGCTGGCCTCGTGCACGAGCTGACCACGAACTTCGTCGGCAGGCTGCGATCCAGGGACCCCGATGCCTGGTTCGAGCTCTGGGAGACCTTCGGTCCCATCCTGCGGGCCCAGCTGGCGCGCTGGGGTCGGGGCCGGATCGGCGCCGAGACGGTCCAGGACCTCTCTCAGGAGACGCTCACGGCCCTCGCAGGGGCCATCGATCGCCATGACCCGAGCAAGGGAGCCAAGTTCAGCACCTGGCTCCTCGCGATCGCGAAGTACACCCTCAGCGACGAGATGGACCGTCGCAACGCCCTGAAGCGCGGGGCCGGCAAGAAGCCGCTCTCCCTCAGCGCCGGCGAGGACGACGATCGGGACCTCGACGTCGAGGGCGGTCCCCGGCCCGACGCGGAGTACGAAGCCGCGGTCTTCGAGGCCAAGGTCGATGCCGCGCTGCGGCAGGTGGAGCGCGAAGCGGGGTTCGCCGACTTCGAGGTCTACCGCCAGCGGGTCCTCGAGGGGCGCAACGGGCGTGAGGTCGGAGAGGCCCTGGGGACCAGCGAGGCCACGATCAGCCGCAAGGCCGCCCGCGTCCGCAGCCTCCTGCGGCAGGCACTGGAGGAGGTGTTCGGGCGCTACGCCTTCAGCGACGAGGACTGGGACGAGCTCCAGCGCAATGGCCTGGAGCCCTCTCCCAAGAACACGCAGGACGCGGCCTTCGATGCCGCCGTGGGTGAGATCTGGCTCAGGGCCGTCCGCCGGCGGCGCGCGGGCCCCGGCTGAGCCCCCATGGAGATCCTCGGACTCACCTTCGCCGCACTGGCCCTCGTGGTCCTGCTGGCGGTCGTCATCCCGGCCGCCCTCGTCTGGCTCGCCATCCGCATCGTCGGGCTCGTCTTCCGAATCCTCGGCCTGCGAACCGCAGAACCCAGGCCGAGCGGAGGGCGCCAGGGGCGGATCGCGATGTGGGCGCAGCGGACCGTGGCGGACCTGGGGAACCTCGTGGGCAGCGTCATCGCCTGCGTGAGCCTGGGCCTCTTCTCCCTCGCGCGCCTCCTGACCCTGAGTCCGCGCGCCTCACGCGTACTGCTCGCCTCCAGTAGCCAGGAGCTGCTCGCGGCGATGGCCGCCCTGTATCGGATCGCTCTCGGGCACCCCCTGCGCCTGTTGGGCCTCCAGGGCATCGTGAGCAGCCTCGAGGAGCGCATCCCGGCGGCTCTCGCGGCCTCCCAAGAGGCAGGGCACCCCGCCATCCCGACCACTCGAGCGGACCACCAGCCCACCTTCCCCGGCTACGACGTGGTCCGGGAGCTGGTCGCCGGCGGTAGCGGGGCGAGGCTCTTCGTGGCCCGGCCGGACCGACAGCACGCCGCCCTTCTCTCGAAGCGCGGACGATCCCTGCCCGAGCTGGTGGTCGTCAAGGACTTCGCGCTGACCTCCGGGTCCACGCTGCCTCAGATCCTGCGCGAGTCCCGCGCCCTCGAACCGGCGGGCCGGCTGGGGCTGGTGCTCGACCACCACCTGGACGACGAGCGGTTCTACTACGTCATGCCGTACGTCGAGGGGCCCTCCATCGCGGACCGCATCACGGAGCTGCACACCGAGGAGTCCGCTCTGGGAAAGGCCGAGCTCGAGGTGGTGACCCACTACGCCCATCAGCTGTGCACCCAGCTCGAGCGGTTCCACGACGAGGGCCTCTGGCACAAGGACGTCAAGCCTGCGAACCTGATCGCGTCGAGCGAAGGGCTCCAGCTGGTGGACCTCGGGCTCGTGACCCCTCTGAGCTCGGCCCTGACGCTGACGACCCACGGGACCGAGTACTACCGCGACCCGGAGCTCGTGCGTCTGGCCCTCCGCGGGACCCGAGTGAACGAGGTCGATGGCGCCCGCTTCGACGTGTACGGCGCCGGGGCCGTGCTCTACGCCCTCCTCGAGGGGACCTTCCCGGCGAACGGCTCCCTGACCCCGTTCGAGAAGGAGAGCCCGGAAGGCCTGCGCTTCATCGTGCGGCGCGCCATGGCGGACCTCGGATCGAGGTACCCCGACGCCGCCACGATGCGGAGGGATCTCGAGGCCGTGCTGGCAGCGCCAGACCCTTCGAGCGTGAAGCCTCTGCAGCTGCCGAGCATGGGAGGCCCCGAGGCCCCCGGGCCGCCTTCCGCCCTCCAGCACGCCGCGCCCGCCTCCCCGATCGCTGTCCCCGAGGGAGGCGTCCGGCCCGACGGCAGCGAACTCGCCACTGGCCCCGTCACAGCCGCGGCCAGTGCGGTCGCATGGACGGAGATCGGTGGTCGCCGAGCCCCTGACCGCACGACCCGCCGCACACAGCGCAGCGCCCTGCTTCGCGGGCTCGGCGTCCTCCTGTTCGTGACCCTTGCGGCGTTTGGCGTCCTCGGTCTGATGAGGCCGGACTCCTACGACTGGGGTGGACCACAGACCCATGGCGCTGGCCCTTGGCGCCCGACCTCCTTGCGCGAGCAGTACACGGCCGCGGCCCTCAACGGGCTCGCCTCACTCCCATCGA
>WTJQ01000331.1 GCA_011524785.1 Planctomycetota bacterium
CTCCCGGACCCAGGAGAGGTGCTCCACTCGATCCCCGGGCCCCAAGGGCAGAGCCCCACCTCGTGGCGCCAGGGGCATCAGCGCCTCGCCCAGGAGCGGACCCCATGGAGCAAGGCGCACCTCCCCTTGGAGGCCAACCCGAACGACCCGCCACCCTTCGGGCGTCAGTTGGAGGAGTCGCTCGGCTCCACCACGCCGCGCCAGAGCCCAGACGATGTGCGTTCCATCCTCGCCGTGAGGGGATGGAACGGGAGTGGACCCGCGCACGGCTCTCGAGCTCGCGCCGGTCCTCGGGTCATCGAGACTCCTTGGGACGATCCCGGTCCTCGGCCACGCGTGGTTCGCGGCCGAGGCGTCCTCGTACGGCTCGGCCCTGGTCTCGAGCGCGAGCGCATGAAGTCCCGCGACCGGGGGAACCTCCTCGACCGCTCGCCCGAGGCGATCGAGGACCAGGATGCGGTGAGGACCCGAGGCCTCGCCCGTCATCGCGGCCCCGACGAGCGCCCCTCCGTTCGGCAGGGAGCAGCAGCAGGACGGCGCCGGCAGCCGCAGCACTCGCACCGGAGCGAGTCCACTGTCGAGGACGAGGACGACGCCTTGGGATCGATCCAGGGCGAGGAGGGCCGGCTCCCCTGCCGGGGGCCTGGGTGAGCAGCCGGTCGGGTGCGGGTTGCCGACGCCGAGAGCTGCGATGGAGGCCCCCACTCCGCCCGAGAGCAGGGCGCGTCGCGAGGGAGCGACCGCCGCGCCCCTCGGGCCTGAGCTGAAGTCCGCTGGCTGGTCGGTTCGAGCGCCGGCTCGGGAATCGCCTTGGGCGTCGTCTTCGTCTTCGTCTTCGTCTTCGTCTTCGTCTTCGTCTTCGGCGTCGGCGTCGTCGTCGGCGTCGTCTTCGGCGTCGGCGTCGGCTCCATGAGCGAACCGAGCGGCGGTCCCGAGGACGAACCTCACGGCGGACGCAGCCGCTTGCCCAGCCGCGCGCCCAGCAGCGGACCGGGCAGGGACCGCAGGCTCTGGGCAGCCGGTCAGCTCGCTCAGGATCGTCTCCACGTCCCAAGGACGCGATTCACGGGCCGTGGTTGCACCCGGGTCCCGATCAGAGCATCAGGGCGCCCTCGTGCCGCAGCATCACCGACTTGAGGTCCAGCGCGCCGTCGACGCCTCCGGCGAAGCCCCCCATCCCGTTCGCCGCCAGCACCCTGTGACACGGCACGAGCAGAGGCAGCGGGTTGCAGCGCATGGCCGTGCCCACGGCGCGGGTCGCCCGCGGTCGGCCGGCGAGCGCCGCGAGCTCGCCGTAGGTCACGGTGCTGCCCGCCCGGACCTCGCGCAGGGCTCGCCAGACGTCGAGCTGGAACGCCGTCCCGCGGAGGTCGACGCGGGGACTCCGCGGGGTGAAGTCACCCGAATCCCAGGCCTCGACCTCCTCGACCGCGTCCTCCAACCCCTGGTCGGAGTCCACGATCGCTGGGGCCCCGAACCAGCGCATCAGGTGCTGGCTGCAGGTGGCACCCGAGCCGGCGAGCGGGAGCTGGACCCAGGCGAGCCCCTGCTCACTCCCCAGGAGCTGCACCTCGCCCAGGTGCGTCGGCACGCGGCGGCGAAGGAGAGCGGATGCCACGGCGGCGGGGTCAGGCCTCGTCGGTCGGGCGAGGGCCGTTGGTGCCCGCAACCTTCTCCGCAGTGTCCTCTGCCCCTGCGCCCTCGGCGTCGTCGACCCAACGCTCGACCCCGGAGGGGGGTGCGTAGCCGATCCCGGCTCGCGTGCGTGCGCGGTTCGTGCGGAAGCTGTTCCAGAGCAGCAGTCCGAACACCGACGGCACCACGAGCAGCACCACGGTCAGCATGAAGTAGATGCTGTAGGTGAATCCTTCTCCGAGGGACCCTCCCTCGGCGGCCAGAGCCTCCTTGCAGGAGTCTCAGGTGAAGCCGGACGGCGCCCAGGCCAGGAGCAGGGCGACGGGGAGCAGGGTGCGGAGGAGGGGCCTCATGGCGCAGGATTCAAATGGTACAGGACCACGTAGACCACCACCCCCGTGACGCTCACGTAGAGCCAGATGGGGAAGGTCCAGCGCGCCCAGCGGCGGTGGCGCTCCCAGTCCTCCCGCCGCGCCAGGAGCAGCGTGCGGAGGATCATGGGCAGGTTCACGGCCGCGAGGACGACGTGGGTCCCGAGGAGGACGAGGTAGCCGACCTTGGCGGCGCCCGTCCCGTGGAACTTGGTCGGGCCCCCCTGCAGGGGCAGGACGGCCGTGTGGTAGTAGACGTAGCAGGCGAGGAAGGCGGCGCTGGTCGCGAAGGCCGTCTTCATCAGGGCGGCGTGCCGGTCGCGATCACCCCGGCGGATGGCGCGGTAGCCGAGCACGAGCAGGATCGTGGCCAGCCCGTTCAGCCCTGCGTTGATGGCCGGGAGGCTGGAGGCGGGAGGCCCGCCAGCCTGGGGAGCCGTGGACAGGGCGAGGGCCACGTTGGTCATCAGGTCCATGTTCGCCTCCAGCTCAGCGCGCCCGAGGCCGTCGGCCGCGCACTCGTACCAGCCCGCGATCCGGCCCTCCGGATCCACAACGGGCAGCCTCGTTGAATGGGTCACGGCGAGGCCGGGTTCCAGGGTCTCGTCCCGTGCAAGGGCCACCTTGAGCCCGTCGCGGACGAAGGCCTCCATGTCCGACAGCTCCCCGGTGAGGAACAGCCAGCGGTCGTCCTCGACCTGGAACCGCTCCGCCCACTCCTGGAGCACCTCGGGCGAGTCGAAGCGGGGATCGACCGAGAACGAGACCAGCCGGACGTCGGAGCCCGCCAGGCGCTCGTACACCCTGGCCCGCAGGTCGCCGGTGAGGGACGGGCAGGGTCCCAGGCAGCGGGCGTAGAACGGCACGGCGATCCACGGAGCGCCAGCCAGGTCCTCGAGCGTGACGGTCGCCCCGCTCCGCTCGGTGAACGAGAAGGCTGGGACCTCGGTGAAGCGCACGTCGGAGCCGGGCGGGGGCGAGGCCACGCCCTGGCTCTCGACGGGGCTGGCCCACGACGAGGGCGCCGCCCCCGTGAGGAGAGCGGCGCCCAGGATGCTCGCGAGGAGCTTCACGATCGCCTCAGTGGTCCGCGCCGTGGTCCGCGACCGGCTCCGGCTCGACGAGCTCGGGATCGGCGGTGTAGAGGTAGGCGTACTCACTGGCCGGCATCGCGGGCGCAGGACGCGTACCGTCCTCTTGCTCGCCTGGGATGTAGATGTTGCGGCTAGAGTCGACCTGGTCGAGGTGGACCTTGACCACGCCGTCGTTGGGATCGAGCTGCCGCCCGATCCCGTAGTTGAGCTTGTCGTTCGCCGCGGTGTCGGGCCACAGCATGATCATGAAGTAGACGACGAGCGGCAGGGTGAACCACACGTTGCCCTTCACGATCGCGCCCTCGTACTTCATGTGCATGAAGTACTGGAAGATGTAGTAGCCCTTCACATAGGCGAAGGAGAGCAGGCCGCCCCAGAGGAGCAGCTTGTTCTCGTAGAAGGTGCGGTTCCCGATCTCGCCGTAGGCGACCTCCGCGGCCGTGAGGGCGAGGAGGAGGATCCAGAGCTTCTTGACGCTGAACTGGGGGGGGTGTTCGTCGGACATGGCGGTCTCCTCCGGGATCACATGAGGTAGACGAGGGTGAACAGCAGGACCCACACCAGGTCCACGAAGTGCCAGTAGAGGCCCGCGAGCTCGAGGCCCACGAAGTCCTTCGACGAGTACTTCCCGCGCAGGGCCGCCACGTAGACGGCCGCGAGCCAGACGACCCCGATGACCACGTGGGCCCCGTGGAAGCCCGTCATCACGTAGAAGGTCGACCAGAACAGGTCCTGGTTCGGCGTCATGTCCAGGTGGAACAGGTGCAGGTACTCGTACACCTGGACCCCGACGAAGAAGGCCCCGAACAGGATCGAGAGCCCCCACCAGAGGTTGAACTTCCTCCGGTCGTCGTTCTGGATGGCGAACAGACCCGCCACGACGGTCGCCGACGAGCAGATCAGCACGAACGTGTTGAACGCCGTGATGTCGACCGCGAGGCGCGCCGCCGGGTTGGGCCAGCTCGGGGACCCCGCGCGCAGCACGATGTAGGTCCCGATCAGGCCGGTGAAGAACATGATCTCGGTGCCGAGGAACACCCAGATCGCGAACTTGCCGCGGTCGACGGGAGGGCCCGAGTCGTAGTCGTAGACGGGGTGGTGGTGCTTGGGAGCGTCCACCGTCGCGTCGTAGGCGGGATAGGCGTCGGTCATCGGAGGGATGCGGACACGAGGGAATCAGTCAGGATGAGGCCTGCCCAGAGGGGCAGGTAGAAGAGGGACGTGACGACCACGGCCCGCGCACGGGCTCGGTCCTCACGGCGGGCGAAGGCCACCGAGGCGACGAGGTAGGCCACGGAGAGGAGCCCGGCGCCGATGCCGTAGAACGGCCCGGCGAGACCTGCGGTCAGGGGCAGGAGGGCCACGGGGATCAGGGCCAGGGCGTAGAGCACGCTGTGCCGCCCGGCCAGGCCCTCAGCGTCCTCGACGCAGGGCAGCATGCGATGGCCGGCGCGCCGGTAGTCCTCGCGGTAGAGCCAGGCGATCGCGAAGAAGTGCGGGAACTGCCACGCGAAGATCACGGCGAACATGCACCAGGCCCACGGGCCGACGTCGCCGGCCAGGGCGGCATAGCCGAGCAGCGGCGGCGCGGCACCGGGCACGGCGCCCACGACGGTGTTCGAGGTGCTGACCCGCTTGAGGGGCGTGTAGAGCGCCACGTACACCAGCAGGGTCGCGAGCGAGAGGAACGCGCTCAGCAGGTTGAAGCGCAGGGCCAGCCCCGCGGCGCCGGCCGCACCGAGCAGCGTGGCGAACACGAGGGCCCCCACGACGCCGATCCGCCCCGTGACGAGGGGGCGCGCGGCGGTTCGCGGCATGAGCGCGTCCGTCTCGCGCTCGAGGACCTGGTTCAGGACGCTCGCGCAGCCCGTGACCAGGGTGATCAGCAGGGCGGCCTCGAGGGCCCTCGGGAAGGTCGAACCCGGGGCGGTGGCCGCTCCCAGGAGCGCCATCAGGGTGACCATGCTGGCCACGCGCGGGCGCAGCAGCTCCAGCCAGGGCGCGAGGACCGAGGGCTGAGCCTCGGCCTGGACGGCTGCGGCGCGGCGGCTCACAGGGCGCCTCCCGGGCTGAGGCCCGCAGGGAGCTCCGCCTTGGCCACGGGATCCGGGGCGGTGCAGGGCACCACCGCGGGGAGGACCACGGCCGCGCGGGCGCACGAGCCCGCCAGCAGCGCCCCGAGCAGGACGTGCAGGGTCGACGTGATGGCCTCGGTCACGGTGACCGGCCCCTCGAAGCCGCCAGCCACGACCAGGATGACGATCAGGACCCCGACCCCCAGGACGAACTGCGCCGCCACGAGGTGGAGGAGCCCGCGCCGGAGCCGGGCGACCACGGGCGAGCCGGTCTCACGCTGGAAGCGGCCGAGCCTCGAGACCAGCAGGAGCACCACGCCCAGCACGACCAGGGCGTTCATCCCGTGGAGGCCGAGGGGCAGGTGGGAGCCCGTGTGCCGCGTCCAGGCCCCGAGCGTCGACTGGCCGAGGACGAGGACGGCGGCGAGTGCCGCGAGGACGACGGGTCCGCGCTGGGCGGGACCGCCTTCGCGCCGCGCCTCGGCTCGTGCGCTCCCCACCACGCTCGCGGTGAGCGCGAGGACGGTGAACACGACCTGCGCCAGACTGCCGTGGAGGAAGGCCAGGTGCTGGCTGTTCTCCAGCACCCGCGTCCCACCGAGCATCCCCTGCCCAACGACCAGCAGGTGGCAGAGGACGGCGAGCCCGCGGAGCCCTCGGCGCTCGCCCACGAACAGGCTCGCGACCAGGGCCAGGACGGTGCCCGCGAAGGGAAGGGCCGGCCGGCTCCAGTCGATCAGGACCTCGCCGGTGCTGCTGGCGCGCTGGCCCGCGAGCAGGAGGACGGCCGTGACCTCGAGAGCGAGCGCCGCGAGGACGAGCCCTCCCGCGAGGCGCCCCCCCTTGAGGGCGGTCGCCACCAGCAGGCCGAGGGTCAGCAGGCCCACGACGCTGCCGAGCATGCGATGCCCGTGCTCGAGCGTGATGCCCCAGCTGCGGAGCATCTCGTCGAGCGGGTAGGCGAACATGGTCGACCCGAAGGTGGTCGGCCAGTCGTGCACGGCCATCCCGACCCGGTACGTGGTCACGAGCCCCCCCACTGCTAGGAGCAGGAGGGTCGTGCCCACGAGCAGGCGCGCCATGAGGCGCACCCCGGGGAGGTCTGGAGCGCCGTGGCTCAAGGAATCAGCTCTGCTCGGACTTGCCGCCGTCGGCGGAGAGGTCGCGGCTCTGGGCGAGGAAGTCCTCCTCGACCTCGGGACTGGCGTACTCGTACGGCCCGCGGTGCACGCGCAGCGGCGAGTCGAAGTTGCCGTGACCCGGGGGCGAGGGCGCGTCCCACTCGATGCTGGCGGCGCGCCAGGGGTTCCGGCCCACGCGCTTGCCGAAGAACATCGAGTGGAAGAAGTTCCACACGAAGAAGATCTGCCACACGAAGAGCAGGAACGCGCTGATCGTGATGAACTCGTTCAGCGGCTGCAGGTGGGCGTAGGTCTCGTAGTCGTAGGGGTCGGCCGTGCGCCGCATCAGACCGGCCATGCCGAGCTGGTGCATCATGTAGAAGACGCCGTTCGTGAAGATGAACGTGCCGATGAAGTGCAGCTTGCCGAGCGTCTCGTTCATCATCCGGCCGAACATCTTCGGGAACCAGTGGTAGATCCCGGCGAAGATGGCGAACACGGAGCCACCGAACACCACGTAGTGGAAGTGCGCCACCACGATGTAGGTGTCGTGGATGTAGATGTCGACCGGGGTGGCCGCCATCCAGATGCCTGAGAGGCCGCCGATGATGAACATCGCCACGAAGCCGAGGGCGAAGAGCATCGGCGAGGTCAGGTGGATGCGCGAGCCCCAGA
>WTJQ01000247.1 GCA_011524785.1 Planctomycetota bacterium
GCCTCGAGGTCCTCCCCGATCAGCACGTGGCCGCCGTCGGCAGTCGCTCCCTCGCCTCGGCCGAGCGCATGGCCGGCCAGTACGGCGCGCGGGCCCACGCCAGCTACGAGGCCCTGGCGGCCGACCCGGAGGTCGACGCGATCTACGTGGCCACCCCGCACTCGCGGCACATGGAGGACACGCTCCTCTGCCTCGACGCGGGCAAGCCCGTGCTGTGCGAGAAGCCCCTCGCCCTCAACGAGGCGCAGGGCCGCACCATGATCGACCGGGCCCGGGAGCGCGGCGTGTTCCTGATGGAGGCCATGTGGACGCGCTTCAACCCGGTCACGGCCCGCGTGCGCCAGCTGGTGAGCTCGGGCGCCATCGGCGAGGTCCGCTCGATCACCGGGGACTTCGGCTTCCGCGGGGAGTTCGACCCGAAGGGACGGCTCTTCGACCCCTCCCTGGCAGGGGGCTCGCTGCTGGACGTGGGCGTCTACTGCGTGGCCTACGCCTCGATGCTCTACGGCGACGAGCCAGAGGCCATCGTCGCCCTCGACGATCGCGGTCCGACGGGCATCGACGAGCAGTGCGCCTGGATCCAGCGCCACCCCGGGGGGCGCATGGCGAACCTCTCGTCGGCGGTCCGCACCGACACGGCCCAGCAGATGGTGATCTGCGGGACCGAGGGGATGATCGTCGTCCCGCGCTTCTTCTACGCCGAGAGCCTCGTCCTGAACGGCGTCACCGAGGCGATGCCCTACGAGGGGAACGCCTACCACTACCAGGCCGTCGAGGTGCAGCGCTGCCTCCAGGAGGGCCTGCTCGAGTCGCCGATCATCAGCCACGACGAGTCCCTGGCGATCCTGCGCACGATGGACCGCATCCGAGCCGAGCTCGGGCTGCACTACCCGGGGGAGTGAGCGGCGTTGGCCGGACTCCTCGCAGCCTGTGATCGGATCGATGCCGCCTGCCGGCGGATCGCCAACGCGAGCGCCTGGCTCACGGCCGTCATGGTCGTGGTGGCGGCGGTCAACGCGGTGCTCCGCTACGGGGGTCGCGCCCTCGGCGAGAACCTCTCGAGCAATGCGTGGCTCGAGCTGCAGTGGTACCTGTTCAGCCTGGTGTTCCTGCTGGGCGCCCCTCACGCCCTCCGGCGCGGGGGGCACGTGCGCGTGGACGTGCTGCTGGAGCGCTGGGGCCCGCGCGCGCGCCTGTGGGTGGACCTGATTGGCGGCGTCGGCCTCCTGATCCCCTTCTGCGTCTTCGCCATCTGGAACTCGCACGAGTTCGTCGTCGACAGCGTCGCGACCCTCGAGCAGTCCCCCGACCCGGGGGGCCTGCCCCGCTGGCCCCTCAAGCTCGTCGTGCCGCTGGCCTTCGGCCTGCTGCTGCTGCAGGCCGTGGCGGAGGTGCTGCGCCGCGTCGCGGTCCTCCGCGGCGCACCGCTGGAGGCGACGCTGGCGAACCACCCCGAGGACCTCGAGCGGGAGGGCGCGTGATGCTGGAGTGGCTCTGGCTCGCGATGTTCGGCGTGACCTTCGCGCTGATCTTCCTCGGCTACCCGGTGGCCTTCGCGCTCGGCGGGACGGCCGTCCTCTTCAGCGGCCTCGGGATCCACTTCTGCTTCTTCCGGCCGGCCTGGGTCGAGCTCTTTCCCGAGCGCCTGTTCGGGGTGATGAGCAACCAGGTGCTGCTGGCCGTGCCGTTCTTCATCTTCATGGGGACGCTGCTGCAGAAGAGCCGGCTCGCGGAGGACCTGCTGCGCACGATGGCCGCGGCCTTCGGGCGGCGTCCCGGAGGCCTCGCCCTCTCCGTCGTGATCGTGGGGGCGCTCCTGGCGGCCGCGACCGGCGTCGTCGGAGCCTCCGTCGTCTCGATGGGCCTGATCTCGCTGCCGCTCATGCTGCGCAGCGGCTACTCGCCCCAGCTCGCGACCGGGACCATCTGCGCCTCCGGCACCCTGGGGCAGATCATCCCGCCCTCGATCGTCCTGGTCGTGCTCGCCGACCAGATGGGGACGAGCGTCGGGGACATGTTCCGCGGGGCACTCGTCCCCGGCCTCCTCCTGGCGACGCTGCTGGCGGTCACGGTCCTGGTCCTCGCGCGCCTGAATCCGGAGTCCGCACCCCCGCTGGCCGCGGACGACGCGGACCTCGGCTCCTCCGCTGGGCTCGGACGCCAGGCCCTCACGGTGATGGCTCCGCCGCTGCTGCTGGTCGTGGTGGTCCTCGGCTCGATCTTCGCCGGCATCGCGACCCCCACCGAGGCGGGCGCGCTGGGCTCGGTCGGCGCCTTCGTCCTCGCGGCGCTGCGCGGTCGCCTCACGCGGGCAGCGCTGCGCGGGACGGCGCTGGAGTCGGCGCGACTCTCGACCATGGTCATGTTCCTGCTGATCGGGTCGACGGCGTTCACGCTGGTCTTCCGCGGCCTGGGCGGGGACCGCGAGCTGGAGCACCTGCTCACGAACCTGCCTGGCGGGGTCGTCGGCCTGCTGCTGGTGGCGAACCTGGCGGTCTTCGCCCTGGGCTTCTTCATCGACTTCTTCGAGATCGCCTTCATCGTGCTGCCTCTGCTCGTCCCGGCAGCGCGCAGCCTCGGGATCGAGGGCCCGGAGATGGTCTGGTTCGGGGTCGTGCTCGCCCTCAACCTGCAGACGTCGTTCCTGACGCCACCCTTCGGCTTCTCGCTCTTCTACCTGCGAGGCGTCGCGCCGCCGTCCGTGTCGACGGGGCAGATCTACCGCGGGGTCGTGCCCTTCATCGGGGTCCAGGTCCTCACCCTCGGGCTCGTCGTGCTGTTCCCCGAGCTCGTCACCATGTCCCTCTCCGAATGATCCCGACCCTCCTGCTCACGGCCCTGACGCTCCAAGGCGGATCCGCGTCCGGCTCCATCCAGTCCGCCTCCGTCCAAGCGGTGACGGAGCCCTCGCCCGAGGTCCGCGAGCGCTTCGGCCTGACGGGGTTCTACGACCAGTGGCTCGACGTGGGAGGCCTCCCGATCGTCGCCTCCCACCGCGTCCAGCCCCACGCCCTCCTCGAGGCGCGCTTCCTGATCCTGCAGATGCTCGGGCACCGGCCGGACGTCCTCGCGGCGATGGCCGCCAACGGCGTGCGCTACACGGTGATGGCCCACGACGAGTGGACCACCGACGTCCCCGAGCACGCGGACCTCGCGCCAGCCCGCTACTGGGACCGCCGCGCTCGAGGCCTGGGCGCCACGCGGCATCGCCCGTCCGTCAGCTGCGGTGAGGAGAACCTGCTGGGCTTCCCCGGCGACCCGTACGCGACCGAGAACATCCTGATCCACGAGTTCGCCCACGCCCTGCACGAGATGGGCCTCTCGACCACCGACCCCACCTTCGACAAGCGCCTCCTCGAGTCCTACGAGGCGGCCCTCGAGACCGGGCGCTGGAAGGGGACCTACGCGGCGACCAACCGGATGGAGTACTGGGCCGAGGGCGTCCAGAGCTACTTCGACACCAACCGCGAGGACGACGGGCAGCACGGACCGGTCGACACGCGCGAGGAGCTCGCGGAACACGACCCTCCGCTCTTCGCTCTCTGCGTCGAGGTCTTCGGGCCGGACGCGTGGCGCTACGTGCACGCGCGCGAGCGGCTCGACCAGCCGCACCTCGCGGGCTGGGATCCCGCGCGAGCGCCGCGCTTCGCATGGCCCGCAGCCATGCTGGAGGCCTACGGCCGGGAGGAGGCCGAGCGGAGTCAGCGGCGCCGCGCAGGCGACACCGGAGCGGAGTTCGACCTGCGCCTCGCGGAGCAGGGCCACGTGGGCGGGATGCTGCGGTGGGCGACGCGCCTGCGCGACGGCTCGGGCTCCCTGCGCGGGACGGGCCGCGTGGAGCGTGACCTGGTCGCCGCCCTGGACTGGTACGAGCGAGCCGCGGCGACCGGGGATGCCCGAGCGCTCGATCACCTGGGGTGGATGCTGGAGAACGGGCTCGGGTGCGAGCCGGACGAGGCCCGCGCGGTGGCGCTCTACCGGCGCTCCGCCGAGGCCCGACACCACCAGGGCCGCTTCAACCTGGGCCGCATGCTGCGCGACGGACGCGGCGTCCCCGCCCCCGACCCGGTCCTGGCGGCCATGTGGCTCGACCTGGCCGCCATGGCCAAGCACGGCGCCGCGACCGAGGCCCTGGCCTCGATGGAGCTCACCGAGGAGCAGCGCGCCCGCGCGCGCCGCCTCGCCAAGGCGTGGCACTGAGGAGGGCCCGCCTACCCGAGGGCGGCTAGCCGCCCGCGTTGAGGAAGGCGCGCTCCGCGGTGCCGAACCAGGTCGCGGCGCCCTTCCGGTAGCCCTGCCAGGCCTCCAGGATGCGCGCGAAGTCCGCGCTCTCACTGGACAGGTCGGAGAGGAGCTGGTCGGAGGCCTCGCGGGCCGCTGCCATCACGTCCTCGGGGAAGGGGACCAGCTGCACGCCGTGTCCCAGGAGACGCTGCAGGGCCGGCGGGTTCTTCGCGTCGTAGCGCGCCTGCATGGTCGTGGCCGCGCGGTTGGAGGCGGCCGTGAAGATCGCCTGGTAGTCCGACGGCAGGCTGTCCCAGGCGTCCTGGTTCACGACGAAGGACAGGGACGGGCCCGGCTCCCACCAGCCGGGGTAGTGGTAGATCTTCGCGACCTGGTAGAAGCCGAGCAGCTCGTCGTCGTAGGGGCCGACCCAGTCCGTGGCGTCGATGACGCCGCGCTCCAGCGCGGGGTAGACGTCGCCGCCAGGGATGTTCTGGACGCTCACGCCGAGGAGGTCGAGCACCTTCCCGCCGAGGCCCGGGATGCGCATCTTCAGCCCCTTGAGGTCGGCCAGGGACTGGATCGCGGTGCGGTACCAGCCGCCCATCTGGGTGCCCGTGTTTCCGCAGGGGAAGGAGCGCACCGAGAACTGGGCGTACACGCTGTTCACGAGGTCGAGCCCGCCGGCCTCCTGCAGCCACGCCGTCTGGAGCCGGCTGTTCAGGCCGAAGGGCAGGCAGGTGTCGAAGGCGAGCGCCGGGTTCTTGCCCACGTAGTAGTAGCCCGCCGTCTGTCCGACCTCGCACGAGCCCTTCTGCGCGGCGTCGAGCACCTGCAGCGCCGGGACCAGCTCACCCGCCTGGTACACCTCGATCGTGAACTGGCCGTCGGTCATCGCAGCGACCTCGTCCGCGAGCACGGTGGACGCCCCGAAGATGGTGTCGAGGGTCGAGGGGAAGCTGCTGGCGAGCCGCCAGCGGACGCGCTGGCGCGTGTGGACCGCCGGGCCGGACGCGACCCCCGCACAGGGCTCGCACGCGGCGATCGACCCGACGGCGCCGCTCACCAGTCCGGCGCGGAGGAGGTGGCGACGGGACGGGCTGGGATCTGCCATGCACGGCATGCTAGCGCGCGGGGCGCGAGCTACGCTCCAGCCATGGGCCGCCTGCTCCTCGCGCTCGTCGCGCTGACCGCCTGCCAGACCGTGACCTCGCCGATCGAACCCCAGCCGGAGAGCCCCGGCACCCACCGCGCCGAGGTGCGGACGGTCGTCGCCGGGGACGGGCGCGGGGGAACGCGCGTCTGGGAGTACCGCCTGCTGGTCCCGAAGGAGCCTGCGGACGGCCCGCTCCCGCTCGTGGTGTTCCTCCACGGCGCCGGGGAGCGCGGGACCGACAACGAGCTCCAGCTGGTCCACATGCCCGAGCTGCTCCTGAAGGAGGGCGGGCCCTCCTTCGGCGGCTACCTGCTCGCGCCCCAGTGCCCCGAGGACCAGCGGTGGGTGGAGACCGACTGGGACCGGACCGATCCCGAGCCCATGGGACCCGATCCCTCCGCGCCGATGGTCGCCGCCATGGCCGCGCTGGCGCGCACCCTGGAGGAGGAGCCCATCGACCGGGAGCGGGTCCACCTGACCGGGCTCTCGATGGGCGGCTACGGCACCTTCGACCTCGGTCCGCGGTGGAGCGACCTGTGGGCGACCCTGACCCCGGTCTGCGGGGGTGGGGACCCGGACAGCGCGGCGCGCTTCCCGCGCGTCCCCGTCTGGATCTGGCACGGCGTCGACGACCCGGCGGTGCCGTTCCAGCGCTCGGTGCTCATGGCGAACGCACTGGAGGCCGCGGGGCACGACGTGCGCTTCGAACAGCTCCCGGAGGGCACGGGTCACTGGGCCTGGGGACCGACCTACGACCCCGGCGGACCCTGGTGGGACTGGATCGAGGCGACCCGTAGGCCGCAGCCCTGAGGCCCGGACGATCGCCTCAAGCCAGCGCGCGGAGCGATCGAAAGCAGAGTACGGCGACGCGCCGCGCCCCGATGGCCGACCCCACCTCCCCCACCCCGCGCTTCACGCTCCTGGGCCTGGTCCTGGTGCTGGTGGGCATCGCCGCCACCTCGGCGGTGGTGGTTCCCTGGTGGTTCGGCCGCGCGGAGGTGACCCTCGAGGCGGCAGCCAGACTCCTGGCCGAGGACGTCCACGACGTCCAGAACCGAGCCGCCCTGCGCGGCGAGCGCCTCGAGCTGCGCTTCGCTCCGGATGGCAGCGGCTACCGCGCCACCACCGCGATCGGCGACGACCTGGAGTCGCCCATGGCGAACGGGCCCTTCGAGCGCCACTACCCCCGCGACGCGGTCTTCCGGGGCGTCGAGATCGTGCGCACGCGCTTCGAGGGTGGGGATCGCCTGGCCTTCGGCCGCGCGGGCGAGTGCCTCTGGGCCGGTGAGATCGAACTCGCCTTCGAGGACGAGCGCACGACGGTCCGGATCGAGGCCGACACGGGCATCGTGCGCGTCGGCGACTGAGAGCCACCGGCCCCGTGGAGTCCGGTCAGCGCTCGCGAGGGCGGGGCCGCGGCGCGGGTGAAAAAGGTGGAGCCGCCTCTGGGCGAGAGGCGGCTCCGATGTTCGCTCCGGGGGGGCGGGTCCCGTCTGGAGCGGGTCG
>WTJQ01000467.1 GCA_011524785.1 Planctomycetota bacterium
GGCGTGGGCATGGAGCAGGGCCTCGAGTGGCTGGCGGCGATCCGCGAGGAGCTCGACCTCCCCGTGGTCACCGACGTCCACGAGGCCGCGCAGTGCGCGCAGGCGGCCGCCTCGGTCGACGTGCTCCAGATCCCCGCGTTCCTCTGCCGCCAGACGGACCTGCTCGTGGCCGCGGCGGCGACCGGCGCGGCGGTCAACGTCAAGAAGGGGCAGTTCCTCGCGCCCTGGGACATGAAGAACGTCGCGGCCAAGCTGACCGGCTCGGGCTGCGAGAAGGTGCTGCTCACCGAGCGCGGCACGAGCTTCGGCTACGGGCGGCTCGTCGTCGACATGACGGGCTTCCGCGCGATGGCGGACACGGGCCACCTCGTCGTCTTCGACGCGACCCACTCCGTCCAGGAGCCCGGGAGCCGCGGCACGGCCACCGGCGGCGATCGCACGCTCGCCCCGGTCCTCGCGCGCGCGGCCCTGGCCACCGGCTCGGTGCACGGGTTCTTCTTCGAGACCCACCCGACCCCGGACACCTCACCGTCCGACGGCCCGAACATGATCCAGCTGGACGCCTTCCCGCAGGTGCTCGAGGAGCTCCTCACCCTGCACGCGGCCTTGCCGGGCACGCCGATGGGCGCCGCCCGCTAGGCGATCCTCTTCAGGGCTCGACGGAGCGTCCGGGACTCTGCACGGGAGGACGGAGGCGGACGGCTCCGTCGTCGCGTCCGATCAGCGGCGCCGGCCAGCCGGCCCTTCCGATCGCCTCAGCGCGCGAGCCCGAGGTCGCGCCCGTCGAAGTTCAGGGCCTCGAGCTCCTCCGCGGTCCAGCCCAGCAGCCCGAGCAGGCTCGGGACCGCGTCGAGGCTGGAGGCGCGTGCTTCGCGGCTGCCTGCGGACACCCCAGCACCCAGGAAGACGAGGGGCACCGCACGGTCGTAGGCGTGGGCGGTGCCGTGGCTCGTCCCCGTGTCGTAGCCGACGTAGACGTACGGCCGCGTGTGGAGCTCGAGGTCCGGGGCCGAGTCGGGCCGCGAGCTGGCCTGGTAGAGCCCCAGGGTGCCAGTCGCCCCCTTCCCCACGAGCTGCTCGTAGGTGAAGACCTCCTCGACCCACGGCGCCTCGGCCCGCACCACCGCGGCCAGCTCCTCGCGCAGCGCGGCCGGCTCACCGCCCGCCTCGCGGACAGCGGCCTCGTCGAGGCGGACCTCCCGGAACTGGATCGTGACCCCACAGGGAGTCCCCAGCAGCTCCGTGGCCCGTGCGCGCAGCGCGGCGCGCAGGGGACGCAGGGCCGCTGCGTTGATGCGCTGGCCATAGGCACCCTCGGCGTCCCGGTGCTCGGGCAGGTCGACCACGCCGTGGTCGGCCGAGAGGCAGGCCACCCAGCGTCCCTCTCCGACACGCTCGTCGAGCAGGTCGAAGAGGCGGCCCAGGCCATCGTCGGCCCGCAGGATCGTGTCGGTGGCCTCGACGCTGCGCGGGCCCGCCATGTGCCCCACCGCGTCACAGGCGCTGAGGGAGATCGTGAGGAGGTCAGGGACCTCGTCGGCGCCGAGGTCCGCGCCCTCCAGCGCGCGCGTGGCGAGGTCGAGGGTCAGCGCGTCCATCAGCGGGGTCGCGTAGACCTGGCTCGCCATGCGCGAGCGCGCGGCGTCGTCGACCGCGGCCGTGGGAGCGGCCAGCGTCCAGGGCAGGGTGCCGTCGCCGCCCGAGAGGCGGCCCTCGCCGGCCCGTGCGTCCGCGGCCGTGCCGCGCGGAGCGACCTCGAAGCTCGGCTCCCACGTCCAGCCGGAGGCGGCCTCCACCCAGGCGGCGGTCGCCGCGCTGGCCCAGTCGGGCAGCGCCTCCCCGAAGGCCACGCTCGACAGCCAGCCGCGGCCGCCCCGATCCCACCAGAGGGCCGGGCTCGCGCTGCTGCCCGCCATCCCGATCGCCCCGCGGTCCTTCCCGGAGACCGCGACCACCCGCGCGTCCGGCCAGCGCCGGCGCAGCAGGTCGCCCAGGGTCGGGCGCTCGAGGTTGGTCGCGTCACGCCCGCCGCCCGCGACCGGGCCGCTGGCGGCGAGCAGCCCGGAGGGACCGCCGACGCAGTACACCTTCGAGCCGTCGGCCCGCAGGGTCCACTCGTTGCCCACGACCCCGTGGGTCACCGGCAGGCAGCCGGTGGCGTAGGAGACGTGCCCCGGCCCGGTCTCGGACGCCGCGAAGGGCAAGAGCGGCCCCTGAACGCGCAGGCCCTCGCGCAGGAAGCGGCCGAGCCCCCCGTCCAGGTGCTCCGCGAGGCGGTCCAGCTGACCATCCCGCAGCTGGTCGACGCTGACCATGACGACCAGCCGGGGCAGCTCCTCGCCGGCCGGAGCCGCGGGAGCGAGGGACGAGGCGAGGAGGAGGGGCAGCAGCATCGGAGCTCCCGCGCGTGGGGGCGGGAGCCGGATGATAGCCGGGAGCTCGAGGGCGGGTCCTGGGCCCTCAGGAGGGCAGATCGACCCGGAAGCGCTCCTTCAGGCGGTCGATCAGGCGCGTGTGGATCTTGCAGACCCGCGACTCGGAGAGGCCGGTCAGCTGGCCGATCTCGCGCATCGGCAGCTCCTCCCAGTACTTGAGGTAGACGATCCGGTACTCCTGCTCGGAGAGCTTCTGGGTCACCAGGGCCAGCAGCTCGTCGCGGCCGAGGCGGTCCCCCGGGGCCTCGCCGGAGTCGTCGGCGACGATCTCCAGGGTCGGCGCCATGTCGTCGCCCCCATCGTCCTGGGGCATGGAGCCCGTGGGGTTGGTCGGCACGCCGACGCCGAAGTAGCGGCGGAAGTCGGCCTGGGAGAGCCCCATGGCCTCGGCGACCTCCTGATCGTCCGGCTCACGGCCCAGCTGGCTGCGCAGCTTCTCGGTGGTGCGCCGGCGGAGCTCGATGCGCTGGCGCCAGGGACGGGGCATCCAGTCCTGCGCCCGCAGCTCGTCGAGCAGCGCCCCCTTCACGCGCAGTTCACAGTAGGACTCGAAGCGCACGCCCTTCTCCGGATCGAAGCCCTCGACCGCGGAGATCAGGCCCACGTTGGCGGCCGTCATGAGGTCGCCCGGGTCCACGCTCCGGGGGAGCCGACGCCCGAACCGGCGCACGATCTCCTTCACCAGGTCCTGATAGGCCTCGACCAGCGCGTTGCGGCCGTCCTTCGACCGGTTCGCCTGGAAGTCCTCCCAGAGAGCCGCGCGCGCCTCGGCGGCGGCGACTGCGGGGCTGACGGCCTCGTCGGCCGCAGCGTCTGCTGATTTGTTCTCGTCCAATGCCCTCGCCCTTCCGCCCCCGTCCGACCCCAGGGGGTCGGCCTGCCTCGGGGAGGGCGTCTCCTGAGCCCTGAGTTACCGATCCCGAACGACGAATCCAAGGGCCAGCGCGAGGGGAGCAGGGACGGCGCTCCCCACCCCAGGCCCAAGGAGTGGCCTTCGCCCCATCGCCAGCGCGCCAGCAGGCACTTCGATCGAAGCCGCAATCTCATGCGCGCCCCAGGGATGGGCCGCGTTTTCTGTCCCGAGACTGCTCCTCGAGGTCCCCTCAGGTCCCCTCGAGGTCGTGCGGAGCCAGGTCCGGCGGGTAGCCGAGCCCCTCCATCACCGCCGCCTCGGCGGCGCGCATGGCGGCCCGCTCCTCGTCCTCGTGATCGTCGTGCCCGCAGAGGTGCAGCGTCCCGTGCACGAGGTAGAGCGCCAGCTCCCGACCCCAGTCCACGCCTCGCTCGCGGGCGAGCTCTCGGGCGCGGTCGACGCTGGCGTAGACCTCGGCGGCCGGGCCCTCCCCCTCGTCCCCGAGGTCGAACGCCATGACGTCCGTGACCGAGGGATCCCCGAGCCACTGGTCGTGGAGGGCCGCCAGGCTGGGATCGTCGAGGAGCACGACCTCGACAGCGAGGCCCGCGCGACCGCCGTGCGCCAGCGCGGCCTCGACCGCGGCCCTGATCGCCTCGTCCGTCAGCGGACGGGCCTCAACGGTCCACGTGATCTCGATCGCCATGGGCCGCGTCGTCCTTGCCCCCGTGGGGCGCGGGCTGCAGGTAGGCCTTCACGATCCGCGCCACGAGCGGGTGCCGCACCACGTCCGCGGCCGAGAACTCCTGCACCGCGATCCCCTCCTGCCCGCGGAGCCGGTGCACCGCGTCCATGAGGCCGCTGCGGGCGGAGCGCGGGAGGTCGTTCTGGCTGGGGTCGCCCGTGACGACCACGTGGGAGCCCTCGCCCATGCGGGTGAGGAACATCTTCATCTGCCCCACGGTGGTGTTCTGGCCCTCGTCGAGGATCACGAACGCGTTCGAGAGCGTGCGGCCTCGCATGTAGGCCAGCGGGGCGACCTCGATGATGCCGGCCTCCTCGAGTCGCGCGAGGACCTCGGGGTCCAGCAGCTCGAACAGGGCGTCGTAGATCGGCCGCATGTACGGGTTCAGCTTCTGCTGGAGGTCGCCAGGGAGGAAGCCCAGGTGCTCCCCCGCCTCGACCACCGGGCGCGTGATGATCAGGCGGCGCACCTCGCCCCGTCGGAGGGCCCGCACCGCGGCGGCCACGGCGAGGAAGGTCTTGCCCGTGCCGGCGGCCCCCAGCGCGAAGGTGAGGGGGTGCTCCTCGAGCAGCTCCCAGTAGCGGCGCTGGCTCTCGGTGCGGGGCTCCATCGGCTTCTCGCGGAAGCTCAGGATCGAGCGCGGCAGGGGCGCCGGCCCTCGGCCGCCTGCCCGCCCGACGGGTGAGGTCCCGGTCGAGGAGCCCGTGTCCTCGCCCCGGCCCGAGAGGATCCCCTCGATGGCACGGAGGTCCAGGTGCTTGCCCTTGCGGGCCTTGCCCAGCAGGTGCTCGATCCGCCGCTTGGCCTCCTCGACGTCGCCGATGGCCCCCTTGAGCCGCAGGTTGCCGGTGCGCGCGTAGATGTCGATCTCGAGCGCCTGGCGCAGGAGCTTCGCGAAGCGGTCGTAGGGACCGAGGACCAGGATGGCCTCGTCCTGGGAGCGCAGCGGGATGGTGAGCTCGGTCACGGGCAGGGAGGATCGAACGAGATGGTGCGGGCGTCAAGCCCGGAAGGGGCCGCAGTGGGTCCGGAGCGCCATCTAGGAGAACAGCAGGGGCTCGACCGCCAGGTAGGCGGGGCCCGTGAGCAGCAGGGAGTCCACCACGTCGAGCACCCCGCCGGAGGGCCCGAACACGACGCCCGAGTCCTTCACGCCGCCGGTCCGCTTGAACCAGCTCTCGAGCAGGTCCCCCGCCTGGGCCGCCACGTTGAGGACCCCGCCGAGCACGGCGGCCGGGAGCAGCCCCTCCAGCAGGCCTCCGCCAGCGCAGGCGAGGCCGGCGAGGACGCCCGCCACCAGGGAGCCGACGCACCCGGCGACGGTCTTCCCCGGGGACAGGCGCGGGAAGGGGTGGCGCTTGCCGATCGCGCTGCCCACGTAGTAGCCGGCGATGTCGCCGATCTTGCTGAGCAGGATCAGGACGATGAGCGCCTCGCGGCCGCCGGTGGCGAAGACCTCCAGCACGGCCATGAGGGGTGGGGTGATCCAGACGGCCCGCACGAGGTTGGCCCGGATCCCGGCCGCTCCGGCGCGGGCGGAGAGGACGATGGCGAGGGGTGCCACTAGGACCAGGGACCGCAGGGCGGGCCCCAGCCCGCCCAGGGGCTCGACCAGCCCGCTCCAGTCTTGGGCCGCGAGGCAGCCGAGGAGGGCTGCCCCCATCAGGGGCAGCGGAGCGACCGGGGGCGTCGGCCCCATGCGCACCGCCTCCCAGCTGCCCGCGACCGCCAGGAGGGCGATGATCGCCCCGACCAGCGCGACTCGCGGCTCGCCCTCAGCGTCGACCGAGAACGTGAGCAGCAGCGTGAGGCCGCCGGCGAGGGCGCCGCCCACCAGGGTGCGGCGCAGGATCTTCTGGGCGCGCGTCGTCACGAGGCCCCCTGGGGGCTCGTGGCCGGGTCGGTCTCGTCCGGGAGGAGGCCGCCATAGCGACGCCGCCGCCCGGCGTAGTCGCGCAGCGCCTCCAGCAGCTGCTCCTCGCGGAAGTCCGGCCAGCACTGGTCGGTGACGTAGAGCTCCGCGTAGCTCGCCTGCCAGAGGAGAAAGTTCGAGAGGCGCAGCTCGCCGCCGGTGCGGATCAGCAGGTCGGGATCGGGCGTCTCCGGGTCGTACAGGTAGCGGCGCAGGGTCTCCTCGTCGACGCTGTCCGGGTCGAGCCGGCCGGCCCGGACGTCGCGCGCGGCGGCGGTCAGGGCGTCCGCGACCTCGCTGCGGCTCCCGTAGGACAGGGCGAGCCGGAGCAGCATCCCGTCGTTGTTGGCCGTCAGCTCCTCGGTCTCGCGCAGGGTCCGAAGCGCGCGCGGCGGGAGGTCATCGAGGCGCCCGATGCAGCGCAGGCGGACCCCGTTCTCCATGAGCGTGCGCCGCTCGCGCCAGAGGAACACGCGCAGGAGGCGCATCAGGGTCTGGACCTCGGCGCTCGGTCGGCGCCAGTTCTCGACCGAGAACGCGTAGAGGGTCAGGGACGCGACCCCCATGCGGGCGCACGAGGTGGTGATGGTGCGGACGGAGTCGACGCCCGCGCTGTGTCCCTTCACGCGGGGCAGCCCGCGGCGACGCGCCCAGCGCCCGTTCCCGTCCATCACGATGGCGAGGTGCTCGGGGAACGGGCCCCCGAGGTCCGGGCGCTGGATCGGGGGACGACTCATCGAGGGCGGCGGATGACGGCGTCCCGCTCGGGGCCCACCGACACCATCTCGACCGGGGTGCCGGTCAGGTCCTCCAGCAGGTCCACATAGGCGCGGGCGCGCTCGGGGAGGTCCTCCCAGCGGCGGACGCCCGAGATGTCCTCGGCCCAGCCAGGGACCTCGCGGTAGCGCACCTCGACATCCTCGACCGAGGGA
>WTJQ01000364.1 GCA_011524785.1 Planctomycetota bacterium
GCACGGCCCTGGGCGCCCTGGACGAGCTCCCCGGGCCGCGGCTGCGCGTGGGCTGGGGCGTGTGGGCCTGGGTCGCGATGACCCTCCTCACGCTCGCCCAGCAGGGCGGGATCGTCGGCGGCGTGGGGAGCACCCTCGCGCAGAGCGTGCCGCTCACCGAGGCCGGGCGTGCGCGGGAGGCCGCGGCCGAGGAGGTGACCCAGCTCCAGATCGCCGAGGCCCTGGCGCGGATGCGCGGGGACGAGGAGCTCGCGGCGCGATCCGCGGACTCCCTGGTGGCGGCGCGCGCCGAGCTCGCGTCCGTCGAGCAGGGGAGCGACGCGGTGCTCTGGGCGGGCCTCGTGACCCTCCTGACCTGCGCCCTCCTCTTCCGCGGGCGCTACGACCTCATCCAGGTGGTCTCCACCTGGACGGTGGCGGGCTTCACGCTCCTCACGGTCGCGACGGTCGTGCTCCTCCAGCTCCAGGACGAGTGGGCCGTTCGAGCCTCCGAGCTCGCCGAGGGGCTCTCGCTGTCGCTGCCCCCCGCGCGCGAGGGCGTGCGGCCCCTCGCGACGGCGCTGGCCACCTTCGGCATGATCGGGGTCGGGGCGGCCGAGCTGGTCGCCTACCCCTACTGGTGCCTCGAGAAGGGCTACGCCCGCTGGACCGGGAGCGACGATGGCTCCCCCGCCTGGACCGAGCGTGCGCGCGGCTGGCTGCGGGTGATGCGCCTCGACGCCTGGTTCTCGGCGGGCGTCTACACCTTCGCGACCCTCGCCTTCTACCTGCTGGGAGCGGGCGTCCTCGGGCGGGTCGGCCTCGACCCGGGCCGCCAGGACCTCGTCCGCACCCTGGCCGCCATGTACGAGCCGGTCTTCGGCGCCTACGCGCGCCCGGTGTTCCTGGTCGGGGCCTTCTGCGTCCTCTACTCCACCTTCTTCGTGGCCTCAGCGGGGATGGCTCGCATCGCCGCCGACGCCGTCGTGCGTCTCGGCCTCGCCCCGCGCGAGCGCGGGGCGGACTGCGTCCGGTGGCTGTCGGTGGCCTTCCCCCTCATCAGCTTCGGGGTCTTCGCCTTCATCCAGGCACCCCTGGGGTTGGTGCTGGCGGGCGGGGTCGCCCAGGCCCTCCTCCTCCCGGTCCTCGGCGCTGCGGCCCTGCACCAGCGCTACCGCAGGACGCGGCCCGAGCTCGCTCCGGGGCGGCTCTGGGACACGGCCCTGTGGGTCTCGGCCGCCGGCTTCACCGTCGCGGGCGGTTGGACCCTCGTGAACCTGCTGGGCTCCTGAGCGGCTGCCAGCCGGCCGTCCCAGCGCTCACCGCATCGCGATGGGCCGCAGCGCGAAGCCGGCGGTCGTCCCCGCGATCTTGTTGGTCGTGCCCATGTAGCAGAACTCCCAGACCTCGTCCCGCGCGAGCTCCTCGAGGTCGTGGAACTCGAGGATGTGCACGCCCTGCTCCAGGAGCAGGTAGCGGTGCACGGGAACGAAGCAGCTCGAGCCCTCGGGGGCCGGGGAGACCTCGAGCCCGCTCGTGTCGGAGCCCAGGGCCAGGGCCCCCTTCTGCTCGACGAGGTAGCGCGCCGTCTCGAGCGTGATCCCGGCCGAGTCGTGGGTGGCGAGCGTGTCGTGGTCCGCGCCGTCCTCGCCCCAGTGCCGGAGCGTGCCCGTCCGCAGGAGCACGATGTCGCCCACCCGGATCTCGGTGCCCTGGCGCTCCAGGGCCGCGTCGACGTGCGCCGGCGTGATCGCGAAGCTCGCGGGCAGGGCGTCGACCTCGAGGAGCCCCGCGATGTCGAGCAGCACGGCGCGGTTGACGATCGGCGGGATGCCGGCGGCCGACAGCCTGCGGACGCCGAAGTCGCCCGACAGCTCGTCCAGTGGGATCCCGTTGTAGGCATGCGTCTGGTCACCGCCGACGATGTGACCGAGCCCATCGATCTGAGTGGCGACGTTGTCGGAGACGAAGAGCGAGCAGGAGTGCCAGCCGAGCCGGTCCCGGTTCACCTCGGGGAGCGTGAAGTCGAGGTCCGCCTGCCGCCGCAGCCCGTCGGGGGAGCGGAAGGTCATGACCTCGGTGGCGCTGTGCCCCGGCCACACGAAGGACCGCCGGGAGAAGGTGACCCCCAGGTCGTAGACCCTGCCCTCGGTCACGAGCGACAGGGCCTCGAGGCGCGTCGCGTCGGACATGTGGTTGAGGGCGCCGTGCTCGTCGTCCTCGCCCCAGATCCAGCCCCAGCCCCGACCCTCGCGCCAGCCAGGGGCGTCCCCGGGGCCAGCGTCCTGGAGCGCCACGACGAGGGGGACGAGGAGGAGCGGCAGGAGGCGGATCGCGTGCATGGAGCTGGCTCGTGGGGGAGGCCCGCAGCGGAGTGCGGTCGGGCGGATCAGAGTCTAGGCAGGACCCTCGCGCCATTGGCTCCCAGGGCCCTCCGTGGCCGAGGCGGCACGTCCAGAAGAACGGTCGATCGCGTGCGCTGCGTAGCGTCTCCCGAGGCCCTCCGCAGGGCGGCAGCCCGTCTGGCCCCACGGAACGCAGTCCTCTGGGGCCCCGTCCCGACCTGGGTTCTCCAGGAACCCTCATCCTGCCTTCTCAGGCAGGGCCGAAATCTGCCGATAGGATCATGGGTCGCTGGGATGCGGCCGCAGGCCCCCCAGGGCCCGAATCAGCCCCATGAAGGTCCTCTTCATCAACGACTACCTGCCCCAGGAGATGCTGGGGCTGATGTGGCTCTCGCGCGCCATCAAGGACGCCGGCCACGAGACCAAGGCGCTGTTCCTCCCGGACAAGGACTGGCTCGAGAAGATCAAGGAGTACGACCCCGACGTCGTCGCCTACTCGACGACGACCGGGATGCACCAGTACTTCGTCGACATCAACAAGAAGGTGAAGAGCGTCCTGCCCGACGTCTTCGCCCTCATGGGGGGCGCCCACCCCACCTACGTGCCGGACATCCTCGAGGAGTCCCCGGGCCTCGACGCCATCTGTCGCGGCGAGGGTGAGGAGGCCGTGCCCGAGCTGCTGGACCGCATGGCCGCCGGCGAGGACATCTACGACATCCAGAACCTGTGGTTCCGCCACAAGGAGAGCGGCGAGATCATCGTCAACGGGCAGCGCCCGCCGATCGCCGACCTGGACGCCCTCGGCTTCCCCGACCGCGACGTCGTCTACGACGCCGGTGCGATCTACCGCGACAGCGACCGCAAGGTCTTCGTGACCCAGCGCGGCTGTCCGATGAACTGCTCCTTCTGCTTCCACCACGCGCTGAAGAAGAAGGTCTACTCCTCGACCAACGCCAAGTACGTGCGCAAGCGCTCCGTCGACCACGTGATCGGCGAGATCAAGGCGGTCAAGGAGAAGTACAACCTCAAGTTCGTCCACTTCCTCGATGACATCTTCAACCTCTCCGGGAAGTGGTTGGACGAGTTCTGCGAGAAGTACCCGAAGGAGGTCGGTCTGCCGTTCGACTGCATCCTGATGGCGAACATGACCAAGGAGCGGCACATCGAGCAGCTGAAGAAGGCTGGCTGCGTGTACGCCCGGATCGCCTTCGAGGCTGCGAACGACTACGTGCGCAACGCCGTGTTCCGCAAGAACACGACGCTCCAGCAGCTCGAGGACTCCTCGGCCTGGATCAAGAAGTACGGCATCCGTCTCGGCTCGCTGAACATGCTCGGCGGCCCGGGGGCGACGCTCGAGGACGAGTTCGACACGATCAAGCTGAACATCCGCTGCAAGGTCGACCACCCGCTGGTCTCGATCATGCAGCCCTACCCGATGTTCGACATCGAGGACATGACCAAGGAGATGGGCTACGCCGTGGCGGCGTACGACGACTTCCCGGTCAAGTTCAACCGCACGAGCGCGATCGAGTTCGACAACAAGCGCGAGATCGAGAACCTGCACAAGCTCTTCCCGATCCTGGTGCGCTACCCGTGGCTCATGCCGCTCGCGAAGCCGGCGATCCGCTTCCACGCCTTCAGCAAGCTCTACCTCGTCCTCTACATGCTCTACAGCGAGTGGATGGTGAGCGAGCAGGCCAAGCTCTATGCGAAGGCCCAGGGGCTGCGCGGCCCGCGCTACTGGACGGGCGTCGACTTCGTCCTGCGCGTCAGCATCAAGGGCTTCCTGCGCGTCTACGAGACGCTCTTCGGGAAGATCGCCCGCCGGATGGCGCTCCGCCTGCAGATGGGCGACGAGCGCGTCATGGCGCACATGGACTGAGGCTGACATCAGCCTCCCTCCGCGGCGCCGCGCTCCTCCGGGATCGCGGCGCCGCTGCCGTTCCGTGTGGGGGGCAGGCGCTATCCTCGCGCCCATGCAGTACAGGCGCGTGGGAGCATCGGGTCTCGAGGTCAGCGCGATCTCGCTGGGGGGCTGGCTGACGTTCGGAGGCAGCATCGAGCAGGAGGCCACCCAAGGGGTCATCCGCGCGGCGCTCGATGGTGGCGTCAACTTCATCGACCTCGCGGACGTCTATGCGCGCGGGGCCGCCGAGGAGGCGGCCGCGCAGGTGCTCGGGGGCCTGCCCCGGCACGAGCTGGTGGTCTCCAGCAAGTGCTTCTGGCCCATGAGCGAGGCACCCAACGACCGCGGCCTCTCCCGCAAGCACATCCTGGAGAGCTGCGACCGGAGCCTCGCGCGGCTCCGCATGGACTACCTCGACCTCTACTTCTGCCACCGCGAAGACCCGACCGTCCCTCTGGTGGAGACCATCCGAGCCATGGACCACCTCGTGAACCAGGGAAAGGTCCTCTACTGGGGCACCTCGTGCTGGAGCGCGGAGCGGCTGCGCGAGACGCACCGCCTGTGCGCGGAGCACGGCTGGCACGCGCCGATCGTCGAGCAGCCCCAGTACAGCCTGCTGGTGCGCGATGTCGAGGCCGCGGTCGAGCCGGCGGTCGCCGAGACGGGGATGGGGCTGGTCGTGTGGAGCCCCCTGGCGGGCGGAGCGCTGACGGGCAAGTACGACGCCGGCGTCCCCGAGGGCTCGCGCGGGGCGACGACCGAGTGGCTGGACGGCTACCTGACCGACGACGGGCTCGAGCGCCTGCGCGCCTTCTCTGGGCTCGCGGCGGAGGCGGGCTGCAAGCCCTCCCAGCTGGCCCTGGCATGGCTGCTGCGCTGCGGGACGGTGTCCTCGGTGATCACCGGGGCGACGCGCGCGGAGCAGGTCACCGAGAACCTCGCTGCGGTGGAGGTCCAGGTCGACGACGCCCTCGCGGCGCGGCTCGACGAGCTCTTCCCCGGCGCCCAGGGCTGAGGAGCGGCGTGCGGACGGACGCGAGTGGCCTCGGGGCGCAGGGGATCGCTGCCGGCGCACGCGCGGGCCGCGGCCGCGTCGCGAGCCTCCTGCTCGGCCTCGTGCTCGCGCTCGCGGCTGCCGAGATCCTCCTGCGTCTCCAGGGTCCCGAGCTGCCCTGCTACCGCCTCGATCCGGAGCTGCTCCACGAGGCGGTCCCCGGCGGGAGCCGCGTGCAGCGCATGCCGGACCCCAACGGCACCCGGGTCGTCGAGGTGGCGTTCAACGAGCTCGGCCTGCGGGGTCCGCTGCCCAGGGTCCCCCGGGACCGGCCCCGGGTCCTGCTCGTCGGGGACAGCCTCGTCCTCGCGGGGAACACCTCGGAGGAGCAGACGCTGCGTGCGGAGCTCGAGCGCCGTCTCGGTGAGGTCGAGGTGCTCAACGCGGGGCGGGAGAGCTACGGACCCGATCAGACCCTGCTCTGGCTTCGGCGCCGGCTCCGTGAGGTCGAGCCGGACCTCGTCGTGCTGGTGCTGTGCGCGCACAACGACCTCGGCGACCTGGTTCGCAATCGTCTGTTCCGCCTGGGTCCGGGAGGCGTCCTGGAGCGCGAGCGGACGGCGCTGGCCCCGACGCTGATCGAGGACTTCGAGGCGCGCGCCCGGCCCGCGGGGGGCTCGCGGCTCCTCGCGTGGCTCCGCAGGCGAACGATGCCCGTGGCACCGGAGACGACCCCAGACCCCGAGCGACTGCTGCAAGCGTGGCTCGATGCCAGCAGGGCTCAGGCTCGCGAGGCGACCACGGGCCCGCCGGTCGTCGTGGACCTCGAGCACGACACCTACGACGCCGACGTCGCGCTGCAGCCGGGGAGCGAGACGGCACGCGCCAAGCGTGCCCTGATGGTCGCGGTCCTTCAGGAACTGCGCGTCGAACTGGAGCTCGAGGGCGTCGATGCCCTCGCGGTCGTGGTCCCCTCCGCGGTCGATGTCGACCCGAGCTACCCCGTGCGACCCGACTCCGAGACCTGGCCGGACTACGCAGCGAGCAACCTCGCCGGAGCCCTCAGCGGCTGCGCGCAGGAGGCGGGCTGGAGCGTGATGGACGCTACGCCGGTCCTTGCGGAGCTCGGGATCGAGGCCTTCGAGGCCGGCCTCGACTTCCACTGGAGCGCAGCCGGACAGGCCGCGACCGCCGAGTTGCTGGAGCCCCGGGTCGCCCAGCTGCTGGGGCTCTGAGGGGGCCGCATCTCCCGCGGCGAGAGGGCACTCCAGGCTTGGGAGCGCCGCGCGCTGGACGCGCAGGAGGTGGTGCGCCCGACAGGATTCGAACCTGTGACCTCTTGCTCCGGAGGCAAGCGCTCTATCCAGCTGAGCTACGGGCGCGTGGGGGGGGAGGAGAATACGGCGGTCGCAGGAAAGATCAAGCGAAGCCCCCCCTGGGCGGCCTGGGAGGGGGGCTCGGGTTCTCCCTACTTGACGGATCCTCGACCGCGCGCGCAAGGTGGAGACGTGGAGAGAGTCGAGAGAGTTCAACGTGGGCCCAGGCCCGTCGTCCTCGTGCCGCTCGCCCTGCTGAACTGCGCGCTCGCAGGCCTCCTCCCCCAGGGTGGTCCCGCCCAGCTCCGGCCCGCAGGTGGCGCGATGGGG
>WTJQ01000648.1 GCA_011524785.1 Planctomycetota bacterium
CCGCTCGCGCTCACGCCGCTGGTGACGCTGCTCCTGCAGCCGCTCGGCTCGGCGGCGATGAACCGCCTGCCGCTGCCCCTCGAGTCACTCGCCGTCTGGCCCGCCGTGCACGGGCTGGTGTTCCTCACGCGCTCGGTGGGCTTCGCCTACAACGAGGTCGTGGTCGCCCTGGCCGACGCGCCGGGGGCGCACCTCGTGCTCCGCCGCTTCCGCAACCTGCTCGCGCTCTCCACCACCCTGCTGCTGCTCGTCATCGCGGCGACGCCCCTCGCAGGCCTCTGGTTCGAGCGCGTGAGCGGGCTGAGCCCGTTCATGGCAGCCCTCGCGGGCGCTGCCACCGCGCTCGCCGTGCCGATGCCGGGCCTCCAGGCCCTCCAGTCCCACTCGACGGGCCTCCTCGTCGCGGCCCACCGGACACGCGGGGTCACGGAGGCCGTGGTGGCCTTCTTCGCGGTCTCGGCCCTGCTCCTCGGCGCGGCGGTCGCCTCGGGCCTCGTGCAGGACCCGGGCATCCTGGCGGCGGCCCTCACGTTCAGCCTCGCGAGCGGCGTCCAGGCCGTATGGCTCACCGTGCGGGCCCGCGGTCTGACGCGGCCCGTCGCCTGATCGCCCCCGCGCGCTCGGGCACGGGGCCGCCGCTCCGAGTCGAGGAGATCAGTCGCTCTCGCCGCTCGCGAGGCGCTCCAGGAGCAGCACCACGGCCCCGCCGGCCTCGTTCGGGATCGTGAAGTGCAGGTCGTACTGGAGGAGCTCCCAGGCGCCGCCCCGCCAGCGTGCGACACCCGTGCCGCGCAGCTGCCCGTACTTCTGGTTCTCGAGGGTCTCGTCGAACCACGCAAGCTCGCCCTCCATGGCCGCGTGTCGGTTCGAGGGCAGGTACGTCCAGCCGCGCCCTGCCTCGAAGTACGGCAGGACGTAGGCGGAGAACGCCGCCTTGTCCCAGCGCTCGGAGGGGTCCGTCCCGAGGAACACCCCGTCGTCGGCGATGCTGCCCAGGTAGACATCGGCGTCCGCCCGCGAGGCGGCCTCGTGCCAGGCGTCCAGGAACGCACCGAGTTCCTCGAGCGACGGACCGCCCGCCTGAGGAGCGTCGACCCCGTCCGCCGGACTCGCTGCGCCGTCGCTCTCGCTCGGGGCCTCGACGGCAGCTCCCTCGGAGGGAGCGGCATCGCCCCCGGCAGGACCAACATCGCCCCCGGCAGGGACAACACCGCCCCCGGCGGGAACAGCTCCGTCCCCGGAGGGACCGACACACCCTGGCCCGAGCAGGCCGACGAGGACGATGGAGAGCGGGAAGCGCATGGCTCTCGCAGCCTAGGTCCCGCTTGCCCATGGCGTCGAGGGGCGGATACGGTCCGGGGGCATGCGCGTCACGCCCCACCTCCGCGCTGCGGCGCTCGCGGGCGCCGCGCTCGCGCTCGCTGGCTGCGGGCCCAGCGCGGACCCGGCAGCCCCGCTGGCGACCTTCGAGCGCGACCTCGAGCGCTCGGAGGAGGCGGCTGGCGCCATCGAGGACGGACCCCTGCGGGCCCTCACGGCTCGGCTAGGCGGACTCGAGGTGGACGAGGCGCGCTGGGGTCTGGACTCGGCCGAGCTGCGGGCACCCGCAGCCGAGGAGCTCCTCCCGTTCCCCGACGGGGCCCTGGAGGTCCTGACCTGGCGGGGACTCGCTTCGGCGGGCTGCTCGCTGGAGGAGCTCACGGCCCTGCTGGGGCCCGTCGGCGCGCTGGCGTTCCACCGCGGGCAGCTCGATCGGTTCCAGCTGGATCCCAGCGGCCAGCTGGCCACCGGGGAGGCGGTGCTCGAGCTCGGCGGGACGGTGCAGGCCGGACAGGCCACCCCGCGAGGCAAGCGCTCGCAGATCGTGGCCCGGCTCGGCCTGCGAGCCGGGCGCACCCCCGCGGGATGGCAGCTGCGTGCCGCCACCGTCCGCGAGGTGACCCGGGCGTCCACGACCCTCGCGCCGTGGGAGGACGCCACGGCCGCCGCCGGCCTGACTGACGGCATGGGCGCCCAGAACCAGCGACTCCTCCAGGAGGGCCTCGACGAGCACCGGACGCTCGCCCTCGGCGGGATCACCCTCCTCGACTGGAACGAGGACGGGTGGACCGACGTCCTGGCCACGCGCAAGGGACAGCTCACGACCCTCCTGCTCAATGACGGGAACGGGGGCTTCCTTCCCGGCGACGTGCCGGTGGAGTCGCCCGCCGAGTCCCCCGCCTTCCTGCTGTACGTCGACCTCGACGGGGACGGCCGCGAGGAGCTCGTTGGCTCCGAGCCCCTGCGCTACGCGGCCGACGAGGCCCGGCTCTTCCTCTGGACGCGGAGCGGCGCTCCCGCGGGCGAGTGGCGCCGGGTCGAGGACGCCCTCCGGCTCCCGAACCCGCCCGGCCTGCGGCGGCTCGCCGTGCAGACCCTGGTGCCCTTCGACCTCGAGGGGGACGGCGATCTGGACCTGTTCGTGGCCGTCTACGGCTCCAGCCGCTCGCGCGGCGCGGAGTACAACACGGTCGAGGCGCACGACGGGGCCGACAACCACCTGCTGGTGAACCAGGGCGGGCTGCGGTTCACGGAGGAGAGCGAGGCGCGCGGGATCACGGGCACCGGCTACACCTACGTGGCCACGGCGTTCGACTTCGACGCCGACGGGCACCTCGACCTGTTCGAGGGGAACGACTTCGGTCCGAACCACCTCTGGCGCAACCGCGGGGACGGGACCTTCGAGGATCAGCCGGAGCCGGGGCTCACGGGCTTCAGCGCGTACACCATGGGCTCGTCGCTGGCGGACTACGACAACGAGGGCGTCTGGAGCCTGTACGTGTCGAACATGTCCAGCGAGGAGGGACGGCGCATGGTCGACCTCCCCGAGGGCATCAGCGAGCCCATGCGTGATCGCGTGCGGCGCATCGCGGCCGGCAACGGCCTCCACCGCCAGGGCCCCGACGGCTGGCAGGACCATGCGGAGCCCGCCGGCTGCGCGGAGGGCGAGTGGGCCTGGGGCTCGGTGTTCTTCGACCCCGATGGCGACGGGGACCAGGACCTGTTCGTGACGAACGGGTTCGCCTCCCACTCGGGTCGCAGCCTCCCGGACTGGCAGACCTACTACTGGCGCCAGGTCCTCGCCGACGCCGGGCACCTCGAGCGCGGCGAGCGCAGCGTCGACGCCAACGCGGACCTGCGCTTCCGCGGCTCCTTCAACGGCTACGAGCGCGACCGGCTCTTCTGGAACATGGACGGCGAGGACCCCGCCGGCGAGCGCCGCTTCCTGGAGGCGGGCTGGCTGCTGGGTCTCGACCTCGACCACGACGGTCGCGCCGTGGCCGCCTTCGATGCGGACGGCGACGGCGACGAGGACCTCGCGCTGTGGACCCTGCAAGGCCTGCGCCTCCTCGCGAACCCGGGGGCCAATCGCGGCCCCGACCTGCGGCTCGAGCCGCGCGTCGGAGGGCGCACCGCCGGCGCCATCGGAGCCATCGTGAGCGTGACGTCCGGCGCGCGCACCCAGCGCGCCCCCTTCCTGCTGGTCGAGGGCTTCCAGACCCAGCGCGCACCCGAGCTCGGGTTCGCGGTGCCCGCGGGTCCGGTCGAGGTCGAGGTGCGCTGGCCCGACGGCGCCGCGGAGTCCTTCGGCAGCCTGGAGGCCCGCGGCCGCTTCGTCCTGGAGCGCGGAACCGGCGAGCCCAGTCCCGTCCCGCTGCGGCGCTGGCCGAGGCCCCTCACCGCCGCCGGCGGACGGCCCGGCCTCGACGCGCGCGTGCTCACGGCGGCGGGCTCCGCCCCGCTCGCCAGCCCCGGGGCCCCGACCCTCGTCCTGTGGGGCGGCACGCCGGACTCGCGCGCTCTGCTCGCTGGCCTCGACGCGCCCGGCCTGCGCGTGGTCGAGATCGGCGAGGCTCCGGGCAGTGACGGCCCGCTCCCGATGCTGGGGACCACCGCGGAGGCCCACGCTCGCTTCGGGGAGCCGTCCGTGGATCGGCCGACCCTCTTCGCCTTCGACTCGCGCGGCACCCTGGCCCGCATCCTCCATGACCCCCTGCCGGACGCCGAGCGCCTCCAAGCCCTGACCGACGTGCTACGCGAGGAGCCGGTGTTCCCCGAGCTCGCGATCGAGGCCGGGCGCAGGGCGCTGACCCAGGGGCGCTACCGCGAGGCCGAGGGCTACTTCCGCACGGCCCTGGACCGGGCCCCTGGCCGGACCGACGCCTGGGACGGGTTGGCCCGCACGCAGCTCGCCTTCGGACGGGTGGAGCGCGCCGAGGCCGCCTATGCCTCCGCGGTCGAGGCCGACCCCGACTACGCCCTCGGGCACTTCAACCTGGGCATCGCCCGCATCCAGAGGCGGGACCTGGAGGGCGGGGTCACGGCCCTCCAGCGCTCCGCCGAGCTCGAGCCCAGCGTCCGCACCCTGCTGGCCCTCGCGGAGGCCCTGGGAGCCGCAGGGCGGCCGGAGGAGGGCCTGGGGGCTGCGCTCAGGGCGCGGGAATCCGAGGCCAGCCCGGACGCCGCGGCACTGGTCGTCCGGCTCCAGCTGGCGACCGGCGACCCCGAGGAGGCCGGCCGGACCCTGGAGGAGGCCCTCCGCACGGCCCCCGAGGACCCGCGCCTGCTCGAGCTCGCCCGGATGCTGGAGCTGCGCTAGGAATCCTCGAAGAAGCGATCGAACCCGCGTTCTGGCGCTAGGGTGGCTGGATGGACGACGTCTTCCAGAAGTCCCTGGAGCTCCACCGCGAGCGTCGGGGAAAGCTCGCCATCGCTTCCCGCGTCGGCCTCGACACCCGGGACGACCTGAGCCTGGCCTACTCCCCGGGCGTGGCCGCCCCCTGTGAGGCCATCGCCGCCGATCCTCGCCAGGCCCGCGCCCTGACCGTCAAGGGCAACAGCGTGGCCGTCGTGACCGACGGGTCGGCCGTTCTCGGCCTGGGCGACATCGGGCCCGAGGCCGCGCTCCCCGTGATGGAGGGCAAGGCCCTCCTGTTCAAGCGCTTCGCGGACATCGACGCCTGGCCGATCTGCCTCGACACCCAGGACGAGGACGAGATCGTCGACACGGTGCGCCGGATCGCCCCGGGCTTCGGCGGCATCAACCTGGAGGACATCGCGGCCCCGCGCTGCTTCGCCATCGAGGCCCGGCTCCAGGACCTGGGGATCCCGGTCTTCCACGACGACCAGCACGGCACGGCCATCGTGCTCCTCGCCGCGCTGCTCAACGCCGCGCGGGTGACCGATCGCCGGATCGAGGACCTGACCGTGGTCGTCAACGGAGCGGGCGCAGCGGGCACGGCGATCGCCAAGCTGCTGCGCTGCGTGGGCTTCGACTCCGATCGGTGCGTGTCCGTGCGCGACGTGATCGTCTGTGACAGCCGCGGCGCCATCAGCAGCCAGCGGGACGGACTCGCTCCCGACAAGCGCGCGCTCCTCGAGTACACCAACCGCTCGAACCGGAGCGGGACCCTGGGCGAGGTGCTGCAGGGGGCCGAGGTGTTCGTCGGCGTGTCGGTCGCCGGGGCCCTGCAGCCCTCGATGGTGGCCGGCATGGCCGAGCACCCGCTGGTCTTCCCCATGGCCAACCCCGTGCCCGAGATCATGCCCGAGGAGGCCTTCCAGGCCGGGGCCGCCGTCGTGGGCACCGGGCGCAGCGACTACCCCAACCAGGTCAACAACGTGCTGGCGTTCCCCGGCATCTTCCGCGGCGCCCTCGATGCGGGCGCGACGCGGATCAGCCCGCACATGATGATCGCCGCGGCCCACGCCCTGGCCGAGTCGGTCCCCGAGCCCACGGTGGGTCGGGTCCTCCCCGACCCGCTCGACCCCGAGGTGCCGGGGATCGTGGCAGCCGCCGTGGCCGCGGCTGCACGCGAGGAGGCCTCGGGAGTCTCCCGCCCGGTCGGCGTCTGAGGACGAGGCGCCGCTCCAAGGCAGCGCGGGCCGGCACTCCACCTGGGAGTGCCGGCCCGCTGCGTTCGGGAGGCGGCTGGGGCGGCCGCGGAGCGCTCGCGCGTCCTCAGGGGAGCTCGCGCACCTCGAAGCCGCGGAAGGTCACCGGATCGCCGTGGTCCTGCAGGGCCACGTGGCCACTCGTCGCGCGCCCGTAGTCGGGGAAGTTGCGCCACTTGCAGCCCTCCACCGCGGCCTCCCACTCGGGCGTCCAGAGCTCGTAGCTGCACTGCAGCCGCCCGTTGAGCCAGTGCTCGACGTGGCCGCCGCGGACGACGATGAGGCAGTCGTTCCACTCGCCCGCCGGACGCGCATCGTCCTCGGGGTTGCCGTGCATGGCGTAGTTCGCGCCCGCCGCCGTCTTCGGGTCACGGCCCTTGTCCCCGAACCACGTGACGTCCAGGACCTGGTACTCCGGGCCGGTCGCGTAGGTCGGCCCGTCGGTCTCCTGCACCAGGTACATCACGCCGGAGTTCCCCCGCCCCTCGAGCTTGTACTGGAAGCGCAGCTCGAAGCTCTCGTACTGGGAGCGCGTGATGAGGTCCCCTCCACCGCCGCCCGTGAGGCGGACGGTGTCGCCCTCGAAGACCCACTGCTCGGGGACCGCCTCCTTCCGGTAGCCGCGCCAGGACGAGGCGTCCATCAGCGAGGTCCAGGAGGCGCCGGCCTCCACGGGGGCCGGGGTGGTGCCGCAGGCGTTGAGGAGGAGCCCGAGGGCAGGGAGCAGGAGGAGGCGGTTCATGCGGAGACCTCGCCGGAGGAGCCGGCGTTCGTGGAGCCGCCGGGGTAGAGCAGCGCCAGGACGGCGATGCAGGCCAGGGCGGCGTACATCGGGATGGAGAACAGGCGGGTGTAGTCGAGGACCTCGTCCGCCGTCGCCCACTCGGCGATCTTGCC
>WTJQ01000010.1 GCA_011524785.1 Planctomycetota bacterium
GCGTCCTATAATCCGCGCCCTTGTTCGTCCCCCGCCGCCCCCCTGGACCCCACGATCTCCCGACCACCGTCGGCCGGTACCTGGTCCCCTTCGACCCTCGCGACGTCCCCCAGCTGCGCTTCGACGTGCTGGTCCTCGGGGCTGGCTCCGCCGGCGGGACGGCGGCGCTGCGGGCCGCTGAGGCAGGGGCCTCCGTGGCCGTGCTGACGAAGGGGTCCGTCGAGGAGGGGAACACCCGGTGGGCCAAGGGGGGCCTGGCAGCCGTCCTCCACCGGGCGGACTCGTTCGAGTCCCACTCGGCAGACACCCTCGAGGTCGGGTGCGGCCTCGGCGACCCCGAGGTCGTGAGGGACGTCGTGGCCCACGGGCCCGCTGCCCTCCGGGCTCTCGTGGGGCGGGGAGCGGCCTTCGACCGCGACCCAGGGGGGGACTTCAGCCTGTCCCGTGAGGGAGGGCACTCGCACCCTCGCATCGTCCATGCCCACGGGGATGAGACGGGTATCGAGATCCAGCGCGCCCTCGCCGACTCCCTCCGGGCCCACCCCAGCATCCGGCTCTTCCCGAACCACTTCGCCATCGACCTCCTCAGCGACCCGGACGGCCGCGTCGTGGGGGTGCTGGCTGCGGACGAGCAGGGCCACCGCGTGGCCTTCGCTGCGCGGGAGGTCGTCCTCGCGACGGGGGGCTCGGGCCAGCTCTATCGAGAGACCACCAACCCGTCCCTCGCGACGGGCGACGGCCTCGGCATGGGGCTCCGCGCCGGCGCGGCCGTGCGGGACCTCGAGTTCGTCCAGTTCCACCCGACCTGCCTCTACATCGCCGGCGCGGCCCGCGTGCTCATCAGCGAGATCGTTCGCGGGGCGGGAGCCGAGCTGAGGGACCGCAACGGCGTGCGTTTCATGCCCGAGCACCACCCCGCGGCCGAGCTTGCACCGCGCGACGTGGTCAGCCGAGCCGTGTTCGAGCGGATGGTCGCGACCGAGGACACCAACGTCTACCTGCACCTCGCGGGGCTGGAGCAGAACCCTCACCACGCCTTCCCCGCAGTGAGCCGGATCTGCGGCTTCTTCGGCATCGACATCGCCAAGGACCCGATCCCCGTGCGTCCAGGGGCCCACTACCACATCGGCGGCCTCAAGGTGGACCGCGATGGTCGCACCAGCGTGCCTGGTCTCTGGGCGATCGGCGAGTGCGCCTCGACGGGGCTGCACGGGGCGAACCGCATGGGGTCGAACAGCCTGCTGGAGGGTCTGGTCCTGGGGGAGCGGGCCGGGGCCGCCGCGGCGCGTGCGGTCATGGACGGTCCGGCGAGCAGCCTCGATCACGTCGCGCGCAGCGACGAGGAGCGTCGCGAGGCGCTGGTCGAGCTCAACCTCGAGGACCTGACCTACTCCCTCAAGTCCATGATGTGGCGCCAGATGGGCCTCGAGCGCAGCGGGCCCGCGCTCGACGAGACCCTCGAGCGCCTCACGTTCTGGGCTCGAGCGGTGGCTGCGCTCCCGCTGGAGACCCCCCGCGCCTGGGAGCTGGTCAACATGCTGACCGTGGCACAGGTCGCCACCCACGCCGCTCGCGCCCGCAACGAGTCCAGGGGCGTCCACTGGCGCACCGATCACCCGGCGCTCGGCCCCGTCGCGCAGCACCGTGAGTATCACCCGGTCCTCGAGCGAGGCGCCGTGACCGCCCTGCGACCCGTCGACGTCCCCGCGGCGCTGACGACCGCGCCCCTGGGCGTGCCGAGCCCATGACTCGCGGGACGACGTGGCTCCTCCAGCGGGGAGCCCGATTATGAGCCGTGCTCCGGAGACGACCGAGAGGCCGCACGAGACCGTGCTGGTCTGCGGCGTCCTGCTCCCCGAGTTCCCCCTCGAGAGCGGTGGCCCTCTGTCCGAGGCCCGCGCCCTCGCCGCCGCGTGTGAGGCCGAGGTCGTGGGGGAGGGCGTCACCCAGCGCCGTGATCGCCCCGTGCCCGCGACCCTGATGGGGCGTGGCAAGGTCGAGGAGGTCACGGAGCAGGTCGAGCTGCACGACCCCTCCGCGGTCGTCGTGGACAACGACCTGACCCCGGCGCAGGTCCGCAGCCTCGAGAAGGCGTGGAAGCGTCGGGTCATCGATCGCTCCGAGCTGATCCTCGACATCTTCGCGCGCCGTGCGAAGACCCGGCAGGCCCGGCTGCAGGTCGAGCTCGCTCAGCTGGAGTACCTGGCGCCGCGGCTGCGTCGGATGTGGACCCACCTCGAGCGGACCGAGGGCGCCATCGGCACCCGGGGGCCCGGCGAGACCCAGCTCGAGACCGACCGCCGCCTGCTCCGCAAGCGCGTGACCGATCTGCAGCGCGAGCTCGCGGTCATCGAGGGCCGCAAGCGCCGGGAGGTGGCCTCCCGCGCCGAGGGCTTCACGGTCGGCCTCGTCGGCTACACCAACGCCGGCAAGTCGACCCTGCTCAACACGCTCACCGGCTCCGAGGAGTTCGCGGCGGACATGCCCTTCGCCACGCTGGACACCCGGACCCGGCGCTGGGTGCTGGGCGACGGCCGGCTCGTCCTCCTCAGCGATACGGTCGGCTTCCTCCAGCGGCTGCCCCACCACCTCGTGGCCTCCTTCCACGCGACGCTCGAGGAGGCGCTCTCCGCCGACATGCTGCTGCACGTGGTGGACGCCTCCCACCCCGATGCGCCCCAGCAGATGGCTGCGGTCGTCCAGGTGCTCGAGGAGCTGGCCGCGGCAGCGCCGACTCAGGCCCTGGTCCTGAACAAGGTCGATCAGGTCGGCGATCCGATCGCCCTTCACCTCCTGGCCCAGGAGTTCGAGGGCGAGGTCCTGCTCCTCAGCGCCAAGACCGGACAGGGCCTCGAGCGGCTGGAGGCCCTGGTGGCCGCCCAGCTCGACGCGCGCAGCGAGGAGCTCCTCATTCGCATCCCGGCTGCCGATGGCAGGACCCTGAGCCAGCTGCGTGCCTGTGGTGCCCTGCTGGGCGAGGAGTGGCTCGAGGAGGGACAGCAGTACCAGCTGGAGGTTCGCCTGGATCCGACCCTCCGGGGCCGCATCGCCCGCGAGGCCCTCCCGGGGCTCGAGGCGTCGCGCGATGGGGGACGGACGTTCGGCCCGCTCGTGCCGCGGCCCCCGGCCCCGGACTGGGCCTGACGGCGGGCGGTGGTAGCGCGTCGACGCGGGATCGGATGCACGCCGAGCAGCCGACTGGGCTCGCGCCTGGCACTCCGGGGTCCTGCTCAGGGATCAGCGCGGCCCCTCGAGGCGCGCTCGGTCCGGGAGCAGGAGCTCCTGCCCCTCGCGGATCTCTCCCGGCTCAGCCAGTCCGTTGAACCGGGCCACGGCCTCGGGCAGCCCATTCCGTTGGGTCCCGTACACGTCGATGCAGATCTGGCCGAGGGTCTCCCCTGCACGCACCCTGTGGGTGCGAAGGGGGGCGATGGGTTCGCCTGGCCGCTCGGTCGCGAAGGGCGCGGGGCTGTCCGGGGTCGTGGGAGGCAGGGCCCCTCGACCGCGCGGCTCTGGTCCGCTTGCGGCGCCCGCCTCAGTCTTTCCGCGAGATCGCTCGAGCTCTGCCAACGGGAGCGCCTGACTCTCCGCGCCGAGCACCAGGAGCGCCCAGCCGTCCTCGCCCGGGACGTGCGTGGCTCCAGGGAGGGGGATGCCTGCGCGCGTCTCCCGCTGCTCGTGCGCCTGGCGGGTCAGGTGTCCCTGCCACTCGGCAGCCCCGAGGCAGAGGGCTCCAAGGAGCAGGAGGCCGAGCACCGCGCGCATGTCCTGAGCATACGCACCCTGTGCAGGGCGTTCGAGGTGGAACGAGCGCGGCGCGCCCCCCGCAGGGAGGGCGCGCCGCGATCCGAAGACTCGATCGGGCTCAGGAGCCCGCGGGCGCCGCTTCGTGGCGGGTCTCGGGCGCCTCGATCGGGGCGCCGCCCTTCTTCAGGCGCCGAGTCTCCAGCCACAGCAGGGCCGGGCAGGCGATGAAGATCGTCGAGTAGGTCCCCGACAGGACGCCGATGATCAGCGCGAAGCTGAAGCCCTCGATCACGTTGCCGGTGCCGGCGTTGAAGCCGAACAGCAGCAGGACCGTGATCAGGGTGGTGATCGAGGTCAGCAGGGTGCGCGAGAGCGTCTGGTTGATCGAGACGTCGAGGATCTCGGAGAGGCTGCCCTTCATCCGCGGCAGGTTCTCCCGCACGCGGTCGAAGATCACGATCGTGTCGTTCAGCGAGTAGCCGATGATCGTCAGGAAGGCCGCGATCATCGCGAGGTTGATCTCCACCTGGACGAGGCCCGTGGCGATCGCGAGCGCCACGGCGCCGAGGGCGATGATGACGTCGTGCACCAGCGCGAGGACCGCGGCGAAGCCGTAGCTGTACTCGGCGAACCGCATCCGGATGTACATCACGGCCGCGAACAGCGAGAGCAGGATGGCGGCCACGGCCTGGTCGCGCAGCTCGCTGACGACCTGCGCGCCGACCGAGTTGAGCTCGCCGATGGGGGAGGCGAGGTTGAAGTTGTTGCCGGCGCCGTCCTTGAACTGCGCCAGGTCGATCTGGAGGCGGTTGCCGATCTCCTGGACGGTCGAGGTGGCGAGGGTCGTGCCCGCGAAGCGGTAGATCCCGGTGCCCTCGGAGGTCACCGTCGCGCCCTCGATGCCGACCTTGGCCAGGCCCTCGGCCAGGTCCGTCGTGGAGTGCTCGGCCTCGGTGTAGAGGACGCCGCTGACGGCCCCGTCCACGTTGGCGAGGTCCTCGACCGGCCCGCCGGACAGCACGTCCTGGAGCCAGCTCTCGACGTCCGTCCGGGTGTCGGCGAGGTTCTCCCCGTCGCTCTTGCCCTTGGAGTTGAGGCGGAAGGACGTGTAGCCGCTGCCCTCGGCGCTGTTGAGGATCGGCGAGATCTCGACCGAGCGCGTGAAGTTGGTGGCCTGGCCGAGGCGCGGGTTGGTGTCCGGGTCGAACAGACCCCGCATGCTCTCGGGGGTCTGGGGCTCGGCCGTGCGCACCACCATGGTCGTGCCGCCGAGGAAGTCGATGCCCAGCTTCTGCTCGTCCGGGGTGCCGATGAAGCCGACGAGGCCCGCCGCGCAGAGCGCCAGGGACACGAGGGCCGCGACCTTGCGCTTGGCCATGAAGGCGACCTTCGTCTCGCCGACCAGGCGCCGCATGCTCCAGGTGGGGACGCCCTTCTCGAGCTGGAAGTGGACCAGCAGCTTGGAGAGCACCAGCGCCGAGATCATCGAGGTGACGATGCCGATGCAGAGGGTCGTGGCGAAGCCGCGGACGGGGCCGGTCCCGACCTTCATGAGGATCAGGCCCGTGATGAGCGTCGTCAGGTTCGCGTCGACGATGGTCGAGAAGGCGTTCGCGAAGCCGTCGCGGGCCGACTGCAGCGGCTTGCGCCCGCGCGCCTGCTCCTCGCGGATGCGCTCGTAGATCAGGATGTTGGCGTCGACCGCCATGCCGACCGTCAGGATGATCCCCGCGACGCCGGGCAGGGTCAGCGTGGCCTGGATGAAGGCCATGGCGCCCATCAGCGCGACCAGGTTGAAGACCAGGCTGGCCGCTGCGACCATCCCCAGGCGCTGGTAGTACAGCAGGGCGAAGAGCAGCACGGCCGCGAGGCCGATGATCGCGCTGATCGCGCCACGGCGCACGTAGTCGTTGCCGAGCGTCGCGCCGACGGTCTCCTGCGCCTCGAAGGTGGGGGCGATCTTGAGGGAGCCCGAGCGCAGGACCTGGATGAGGTCCTGGACCTCACGGGTCGTGAACTGCCCGCGGATGATGCCGCTGCCGGGGAGCTTGTCCTCGATGTTGGGCATGGAGACGATCTCGTCGTTGATGACGATCGCCATCAGCTTGTTCTCGTGCTCCTCGGTGAAGTCGCCGAAGTCGCTCTGGCGGGGCCCCTTCATCTCGAAGCCGACCGCGGGCAGGCCCAGGTCGTCGACGGACTGGTAGACCGTGCGCAGGTCACCGCCCTCGAACTGCCAGTCCGGGTCCTCCTCGATGATGAGGGCCTGGACGCGCTCCTCGAGCGGGCGGGAGAGCTCGACCTCGTCGGTCACCCGCATGGGGAACCAGCGCAGGCGCTTGACCGGACCCTCGCGGGAGGCGAGGACGCGGTTGTACTCGGCGATCGGCACGCCCGGGTGCTCCTGCACCCACGTCGCCATCGTGGCGCGCTCCTTCTCCACGTCGCTGGCGAGCGTGGGGTCGGGGTCGGCCAGGTCGGGGCTCTCGGCCTGGATGTGGAAGTTCATCCGGCCGGTGTTCTCGATGCGCGAGCGCCACGGGTCGGTGGCCTGCAGGGTGACGGTGGCCCCGGCGGGGTGCAGCGCCAGCTGCGTGCCGTCCAGGCCGCGGCTCAGCTCGCTGAGGATCGCGCCGCGGCGCACGCCGTAGCGGATCTTCTCGCCATCGACCTCGACGATGCCGCCGTCCTCGGGGAACTTGCCGACGGTGGCCTCATCGCCGGCCAGCACGAGGGCCTGGTCGCTGGCGCCGGTCTCCTCCGCGAGGCCGGCGCTGGCCGTGCCGCTCACGGTGCTCGCGCTGCCCGGCAGCTCGATCACGATGCGGTCGGCACCCTCGCTGCGGATCGTGACGCCGCGCACGCCGGTGGGGTCGATGCGCTCGCGCCAGATGTTGATGAGGTTGGTCACCAGCCCGTTGCGGTCGACGAGCTCGTCGGCGGTCAGGACGCCCTCCTCGACGGCCTTCTCGAAGTCGACCGAGTAGACGAGGCGGGTGCCGCCCTGGAGGTCCAGGCCGAAGCGGAAGCCCAGGACCAGGAGGGAGAGGACCGACAGGACCGTGAGGCCCAGGAG
>WTJQ01000411.1 GCA_011524785.1 Planctomycetota bacterium
GGCCATAGGTGCGCGCATGCCATCGGGTGGGGAAGCGCGGGTTGCGCGGATGATCGACCAAGGTCACGCCGAGGCGCTCGTCGCCCACGACGCCCTCGCAGTGCATCCAGCGCGCCGGCTTGCCCCAGGTGGCCTTTCCCTCGCGCCCCTCGCTCGAGCGCAGCGTGCCGACCGCGTGCTCCCCGTCCACGCGCAGCTCCGGGCGCAGGCGCACGGCGAAGGTGCCCTCCTTGGTGTCCCCGAAGGTGACGCCCTCCTCCGCGGCGACGAACTGGCAGCGCTGGTCGAGCCAGCGCCGGTCCCCCTCGGCCCCGAACGCCAGCCTACGCGTCTCGCGCAGCACCACGCGCTCGTTCGGACCGACCCACTCCAGGGGGAGCATCACGTGGCGGCCCTCGATCCGGGGCGCGCCGGCCAGCCGGATGGAGCACTCGGGGTCGTGCCAGAAGTCGAGCCCGGCGACGTCTCCGTGGGCGACCCACAGGGACTGGTGGTGCGGGTGGTCGCGGGCGTCGAGGGGGCCCGGCTCCATGGGGAAGCCGCGTGTCGTAGGCGCGCCGCTCGGCGCCAGCACCGGGTGCAGGTACGGGATGCGCCCGTCGAGGTGGAGCGTGGTGAAGGGCGCCTCGCCGACCCTGACGTGCAGGGCGCGCAGCTCGCCCTCGACCTGCGCAGCCTCGATCGAGATCTCGGGCTTTGGGGCTTCCGTTCCGGCCGCGGCGTCGTCCTGGGGCTGGAGGGCCAACGCCCCGAGGGCGCCCGCCTGGATCGCGCTCGTGCCAGGCTGCGCCCCGCCGGGGAGCGTGGAGCCGGATGCCGGCCCGGCCTGGAGGCGGGCCGGGCCCGCAGCGCCCGTTCCGAGGAAGAGGAGGATGGCGAGCGCGCTCCCGCTCCAGCCGTGGATTCGCATGGGGGCAGGGTATCCTGCCCGCGATGCTGCGTGCCCGACCCGAGAACGGCGCGGAGGGGCTGGCCCCCCTCCAGCGGGCCCTCGACCTGCACAGCCCGGGCTACTCCCTGGACTGGTGGATCGACGGCCACCGTGCGGACGGTCGCGCGGCGGTGCTCTTCGTGCAGGAGGAGGACGGGTTCGGAGGCGTTGGCGAGGCCAGCGGCCCGCTCACCCGCGGGGACGTGGTCGTGCTCGGGCCCGGCGAGGCCCTCGATGCCCCGCTCCTCGCGGGCCTGGCGATCACGCTCCCCGAGGGCGTCTCCGTGGAGGGGCTGCCCTCGGTCCTGCGCCCCGACCACGACCGGCGCTTCACCGATCGCCCCGGGGGCTGCGCCGAGGAGGAGCGGGCGTACCGCCGCATCCTGCTCACCTGGTCGGAGTCCGTGGGACCCTTCGTCCTGCGCGCTCTCAACTGCCACCGCGTGCGCATGGAGGACTCGCTGAGCCACTACCACCGGCCGGAGGGAGGCTTCGACGAGCTGTACCTCGTGCAGGGCGTCGCGGAGGGCGGGGCGCTGTGGTGGGGCCCGGCCGAGCCCATCGTGGCCGAGCGGGCCGCGACCGCGGACGAGGCGCGCGCCCTGCTTCGCAAGGAGGAGGTCGCCGTGGGGGACCTGATCCACGTCCCGCGCGGGACGGTCCATCGCGCCGTCGGCGGCGTGCTCGCCCACGTGATCACGGTGCCGGGCTTCGTCCCTGGGGCGGAGCTCGGCGTGGACCACCACCTCCGGCGCTTGGCCGAGCGCTTCGACCTCGGAGCGGAGGAGCTGCCCTACCGGGTCGCGTCGAGCGACGACGAGGTGGTGCGCTAGTGGGAGCGACCTGGATCGTCGGGGACATCCACGGCTGCGCCGAGGAGCTGGACGCGCTCGCGGAGCAGGTGGACTTCGCTGGCGGGGACCGGCTGCTGTCGGTGGGGGACCTCTGGCACCGCGGACCGGACCCCGCCGGGGTCATGGACGTGATGCGCGAGCGCGGGATCCGCTTCATCCTCGGCAACCACGAGCGACGCGTGCTCCAGCGCTTCCGGCTGGCGCCCGAGCTGGCGGACGGCTCGGACCGGCCGCCCCTGCAGGACACCTTCGGGATCCTCGAGCCGGAGGACCTGGCCGGGGACGGCGGGCGGGCCCTCAACGCCCCACCGGAGCGCTTCGGTGAGATGCTCGCCTTCCTCCAGGGGCACGACGGCTACTTCCTCGAGCACACCATGATCGAGGGGGCCGGCCCGACGCGCGACGGCCGCGCCTGGTGCATGGTGCACGCGGGGATCTGGCCGGGTCAGCCGCCCGCCCAGTCCGAGCCCGAGCAGCTGTGCGCCCTGCGACGCCTGCCCCTGCGCGGCGAGCCGTACTGGTACGAGGTCTACACGGGCCCGAACCTGATCCTGTTCGGGCACACGCCCTCTCGGATCGCGCGCCTGAGCCACAGCCAGGGGCGGCTGGTCGCGGCGGGCCTCGACACGGGCTGCGCCTACGGCGGCGCGCTCACGGCCTACTCGCCCGAGCTGGATGCGTGGCTGTCCGTGCCCTGCCGCAAGGCCGGCGGGTACTGCCGGCCCTGAGGTGCTGCCGGGTGGGCCGGGGCGCACCCAGCAGGCGCTAGTTGCTCGACCCGCTCCCGAACCGGTCCACGGCGAGCGACACGGTCGTGACCTGCTGCAGGGTCAGGCCCACGGCCTGGAGGTAGGGGGCGATCTCCTCCGAGAACTTGTTCACGCCGCTCCGCGGCACGAACAGCACGTCGTCCGGCATCACCTGCACGAGCCCGCTGGGCCCCGGCGTCTCCGCATCGAACTCGATGATCTCCAGGTCGTCGGCTCCCTGGCGCCTGATGAGCATCGCGCGGGTGCGGCGGGCTCCGGGGGTCGGTCCCCCGACCATGGCGAGGGCCTCGAGCGCGGTGGTCGGGCGGTCGAAGACACTCGGCCCCGGCTGGCCGACCATCCCCAGCGCGTGGAAGCGCCGCGACGCCAGCTCCACCAGCGAGACGCTGACCTCGGGGCGGCGGAGCACCGCGCGCAGGGCCTCCTCGATCGCCTCGCCGGCCTCCTCCACGGAGAGCCCGGTCACGGCCACGGGGGCGATCCTCGGGATGGCGAGGTTGCCGCGGGGGCTCACGCGCAGGCCGGCGGCCAGGTCGGCGTACTCCGGTCGACCCACGACGCGCACGCTCACCAGGTCGCTGGGCCCCAGGGTGAAGGCGCTCCAGTCGGGCTGCGTGGAGGCCGTCACCACGTCGGTCGTGGCCTCGGGGAGGGGCGGGGCGGCGCAGGCCGCGACGCTCCAGGCCCCGGCGGCGAGCAGGAGAGCGGTCCAGAGCGGACGGGAGGCTTGCGAGCGTGCGATGGAGGTCATGGCGTTCCCTGCTGCTGGGGCTGGAGTGGGGCGGGGCGTGCCTGGAGCGTCCAGGGAGGAATGGGCGGGGAGGAGAGCGACCCGCTCCTTCGAGCTGCTCGGCATCGTGATGGGGATCCGTCGCTCTCCAGCGGGCATCATCGGCCCCTGGGAGCCCGAGGAGGCCTCCACGGGCCTGGATTCCGTTGCCCCTGGGGGAGATCCCTTACCGGGCGCCAGAATCCGGGAAATCGGGCTGATCGGGGAAAGGGAGAGCGTTGCGAAGGTTCCACCAAACCGGGGATTCTGCACTCCCCAGAGTCCCGTCACGGCGATAGTTTCTTTCGAGTAACCGAGAGGTGTCCGGCCCGTTCCACGAATGGGAATTCATTGCAGGCACCCTTGATATCGCATCCTCGCTCCGCTCTTCCCGTTCCTGAGACGCCCCGTGCTGCCTCCCTCAACGCCCAAGACCGATCGGTCCGATGACCGTCGCGTCGCCGGGACCCCGGCGGCGCTCGGTTCAGGCGTCCCGCTCCTGGGAACGCCTGCGGGGAGCGACGGTGTCGAGGAGGGCGGCGTCGTCTCGGCCGTGCGATCGGTGGACGGAAGACCTCGCTCCATGACGCAGCAGCTCGGATGCCCGCGGCCCGGCCGCCTTCGCTCTGCCTACGGGCGGTTCGGACGGCCGCTGCTCATGAAGTCGGTGGCCCTCGCGGCGCTGGTGCCGGCGCTGCCGCTGCTCGTCCTGATCGGCCTCGCCAACCTCCTGGTCTTCCGGGACCCGCGGAAGGTGTTCTTCCGTCAGGCTCGGGTCGGCCTGCACGAGCGTCCCTTCCTGCTCGTCAAGTTCCGCACCATGTGGGACACCGACGCCATGCCCTCCAACTGGGGTGGCGACGAGAGCCACCGGGTGACCCCCATCGGCGGGTTCCTCCGCAAGTCGCACCTCGACGAGCTGCCGCAGCTGTGGAACATCCTCCGCGGCCACATGGACATCGTCGGGCCCCGGCCCGAGATGGTGAAGGCCCACCAGTGGGCCGTGGCCCGGGTCCCCGGCTTCAAGGCACGCCTCTGGATGCGTCCAGGGATCACGGGCCTCGCCCAGATCCGCAGCGGGTACGCCCTGGCCGAGGTCGATGCCTACGCCACCAAGCTGGCGGACGACCTGGAGTACATGGCCCGCCTGAGCCTGGTCCAGGACCTCCTCCTGCTGATCAAGACGCCCTTCTGGATGCTCCGGCTGAAGGGCTGGGGTGGCCACGAGGACGAGCGCCCGGGCCTGCGACTCGGGCGCGCCATCGGGATGTTGCTGGCGGTCTCCGTGGCCCTCGCGCTCGGCTGCCAGGCCGCGGTCTGACGGTCCCTCGACGGACCGGGTGACAGCCCTCCCGTGGCCCCTGCGAGCCCGACCCCGCGATTCCGTCGCGGGCGTGCTCCGGACCGCCGCCGGGAGCGCCCGTTCCGCACTCCGACGGAAGCGCGGAGTGCCTATCCTGAAGGCATGCGCGCTCCCTCCGCCCTGCTGCTCGGCCTCCTGCTCGTTGCCCCGCTCGCTGCCCAGGAGCCGCTGCGGCCGCTCGACACGGCGCTGGACCAGTGGGACCTCGACGGCGGGTTCTGGAGCCTCGAGAGCGGAGAGCTCGTGGGGCGCTCCACGGCCGACAACCCGTGCAAGCGCACGACCTGGGCCACCTGGGCGGGGGACATGCCGGGCGACTTCGAGCTCGTGACGCAGGTCAAGCTCGTCGGCGGCAACTCCGGCGTGCAGTTCCGCAGCGAGGCCAAGGGCGAGTACCAGGTCCACGGCTATCAGGCCGACCTCGAGGACGGCCCCAACTGGACCGGCTGCCTCTACGAGCAGAACGGTCGCGGCGTCGTGGCGCGCCGAGGAGAGGCGTGGCTGCTGGGTCCGGACGGTGAGGCCATGGGCAGCGACTTCGTCGAGGACAAGGGCAGCCTGCTCAGCCACTGGAAGCCGCAGGAGTGGAACCAGCTGCGCGTGCGCGCGGTGGGGCCGCGCCTCGAGATCTGGATCAACGACGCCCGCACCGTCGAGGTGGTCGACCTCGACCCCGAGCGCTCCCGCGCCGACGGCGTCCTGGCGCTGCAGCTGCATCAGGGGCCGCCGATGGAGGTGCGCTTCCGCGACATGGTCGTGACGGCGCTCGCCGCCGACGCCAACGAGGGACGCGAGGGCCTCCTGCCCGCCGTTTGGGACCTCGTCGAGGAGAGCGAGACGGCCTCGGTCGAGGCGCCGCGCGCCGTCGACGCCGCTCCTGGCGAGCCCCAGTGGATCTGGTTCCCTGGCGACCCCAGCGCCAACCAGCTGGGCTGGATGCGCAAGGAGTTCGTCGTGCCGGAGGGCGTCGAGAGCGCCACCCTCTTCGGCACCGTCGACAACACCGGCGAGGTGTTCGTGGACGAGGGCTCGGTCGCCGTCTGCCGCGACTGGGCCAAGCCCTTCGAGCGTGACCTCGAGCTGGAGCCGGGTCCTCACGTCCTGGGCATGCGCGTGGCCAACACGGGGGGCATCGCAGCCGCCTTCCTGCGCCTCGAGCTGACCCTGGCCGATGGCAGCAAGCAGGTCGTGGCCACCGGTCCCGACTGGAAGGTGCGCGACCGCACCGGCATCAACGGGGACTGGGAGAGCTGGAAGGTCGTCGCCTTCGACGACGCCCACTGGGCCGAGCCGCAGCTGATGGGGACCTTCGGGGTCGCCCCCTGGGGAGCACCCGAGGCCCAGTCGGATGGCCAGGTGCCCACCGCGACGGCGGCCAGCGCGATCACCGTGCCGGAGGGCTTCCAGGTCGAGCTGCTGCACTCGGTGCCGCAGCACAGCCAGGGTTCCTGGGTGAGCCTCTGCGAGGCGCCCGGCGGCAAGCTCTTCGCGAGCGACCAGTACGGCTCGCTCTGGAGCGTGACGCCGCCGCCCGTGGGGTCCGGCGGGGAGACCCAGGTCGAGCGGGTGCCGGTCGAGCTGGGGCACGCCCAGGGCCTGCTCTGGGCCCACGACAGCCTGTACGTGGTCGTCGCGCTCGGCGGCAAGAACGGCCTCTACCGGCTCTTCGACCGGGACGGCGACGGCGTGCTCGACGAGGTCAAGCTGCTGCGCAAGCTGGGCTCGGGTGGCGAGCACGGTCCGCACGCGGTGGTCCTCGACCCCGATGGCGAGCACCTCTGGCTCATCGCCGGCAACCACACGCCGCTCCCCGGCGAGATCGACCACAGCCGCGCCCCGCGCGTGTGGGCCGAGGACCAGCTGCTCACGCGCCAGCCCGACGGCCGCGGCCACGCCACCGGCAAGATGGCGCCGGGCGGCTGGGTCGTGCGCACCGACAAGGACGGCGAGCACTGGGAGCTCTTCGCCCACGGGATGCGCAACGCCTACGACATGGCGTTCTCGCCCGAGGGCGAGCTGTTCACCTTCGACTCCGACATGGAGTGGGACGTCGGCCTGCCCTGGTATCGACCCTCCCGCGCGCTGCACCTGGTCCCGGGCTCCGACTTCGGCTGGCGTCACGG
>WTJQ01000297.1:0-4942 GCA_011524785.1 Planctomycetota bacterium
CATCAGCTCGTCGCAGACCTGCAGCCAGGCGGTCGCGCGCAGCTCTCCCTGGTCGCCCTTCGCGCGGATGGGGAGCCGCCACACGGCGCGTCCCGACACCTTGCCGTCGGCCGCGTCGGGCGGCACCAGCGCGCCTGCGGCCTCGAAGCCACAGCCGGCGTCCAGCTCGATCGACACCGGCCCGCCGCCGCCGACGTCTCGCGTGTAGGCGTGGAAGCCGGCCGCGATCTGCAGCTCGAGCCGGAGCTCGCGCGGCGTCGCGGTCGCGGCGACGTCACAGTCCTGGGCGTGCGGCACGGACACCGCCATCGGGACCTGAGCCGTCAGGGACGCGACGGCGCCGAGCAGCAAGAGCAGTGCGGAGACGCGCAACATCGGGCCGACGATACCGCCCGGGCCGTTCCGGACGGGAATGCGACACCGGATCTGCTAACGTGTTACGCCCGAAACCCCCTCCAGAGCACCCGAGCGCCCGCTTCCAGGCACCATGACCGACGCCCCGAAGATCATCTACACGCACACCGACGAGGCTCCTGCCCTCGCCACCTACTCGTTCCTGCCCATCCTGCGCACCTTCGCCTCGGCGGCGGGCGTGAAGGTGGAGACGCGTGACATCTCCCTCTCGGGGCGGATCCTGAGCCAGTTCCCGGAGCGCCTGCGAGAGGAACAGCAGGTCGGGGACCACCTCGCGGAGCTGGGTCGGATGGCCCAGACCCCCGAAGCCAACATCATCAAGCTGCCCAACATCAGCGCCTCCATCCCCCAGCTGAAGGCGGCCATCGCCGAGCTGCAGGCGCAGGGGTACGACCTGCCGGACTACCCGGACGATCCCCAGGACGATGAGGCTCGCGCCACCAAGGCCCGCTACGACGCGGTGAAGGGCAGCGCCGTGAACCCGGTCCTGCGCGAGGGCAACTCGGACCGGCGTGCCCCGCGCGCCGTGAAGGACTACGCGCGCGCCAACCCCCATCGGATGGGTGCGTGGAGCGCGGACTCGGGCAGCCACGTCGCCTCCATGACGGGCGGCGACTTCTTCGCCAACGAGCAGTCGGTGTGCGTCCCCGATGCAACCGAGGCCCGCATCGAGCACGTCGCAGCGGACGGAACGGTCACGGCCATGCGCGCGCCGGTCGCCCTGGAAGCTGGCGAGGTCATCGACTCGAGCTTCCTCTCCCGCAAGGCGCTCTGCTCGTTCCTCTCCGAGCAGGTCTGCGATGCGAAGGAGCGCGGGGTGCTCTTCTCGCTCCACATGAAGGCCACGATGATGAAGGTCTCGGACCCGATCATCTTCGGCTACGGAGTGCAGGCCTTCTTCGCCCCGGTGTTCACCAAGCACGCGGCCACCTTCGAGCGCCTGGGGGTGGATCCCCGCAACGGCTTCGGCGACGTGGTCGCCAAGCTCGGCGGGCTCGAGGCCTCTGAGCGCGAGGCGATCGAGGCCGACATCCAGAGCTGCCTGGCCGAGGGTCCGGCGATCGCGATGGTCGACTCGGATCGCGGCATCACCAACCTGCACGTCCCCAGCGACGTGATCATCGATGCATCCATGCCGGCGATGCTGCGCGACAGTGGGCGCATGTGGAACGCGGAGGGCAAGACACAGGACGCGAAGGCCGTCATCCCCGACCGCAGCTACGCCGGCATCTACCAGGCCGTGATCGAGGACTGCAAGGCGAACGGCGCGCTGGACCCGACGACCATGGGGAGCGTCCCGAACGTTGGCCTGATGGCGAAGAAGGCCGAGGAGTACGGATCCCACGACAAGACCTTCGAGGTGCCGGCCGACGGCACGATGCGAGTCGTGGACGGGAACGGGGTCACGCTCATGGAGCACAGCGTCGAGGCGGGCGACATCTGGCGCATGTGCCAGACCAAGGACGGTCCGATCCGGGACTGGGTCAAGCTCGCCGTGAGCCGCGCGCGCGCCACCGGCGCCCCGGCCGTGTTCTGGCTCAACCGTGAGCGCGCCCACGACGCACGCCTGATCGAGAAGGTCGAGGCCTACCTCCCGCACCACGAGACCGACGGCCTGACCTTCGAGGTCCTCGCTCCGGCCGACGCCTGTCGCTACAGCCTCGAGCGCATCCGCCGCGGCGAGGACACCATCAGCGTCACCGGCAACGTCCTTCGCGACTACCTGACGGACCTCTTCCCCATCCTCGAGGTCGGCACGAGCGCGAAGATGCTCTCGATCGTCCCCCTGATGAACGGGGGCGGGCTCTTCGAGACCGGTGCAGGTGGATCGGCGCCCAAGCACGTCCAGCAGTTCGAGAAGGAGAACCACCTGCGGTGGGACTCCCTCGGCGAGTTCATGGCCCTGGCAGCGTCCTTCGAGCACCTCGCGGAGCAGTCGGACAACGCGAGCGCGCGCATCCTGGGCGAGGCCCTGGATGCCGCGACCTCGCGCTACCTGATGGAGAACAAGGCTCCCTCACGGAAGTGCGGCGAGCTGGACAACCGGGGAACGCACTACTACCTGGCGACCTTCTGGGCCCGCGCGCTCGCGGACCAGGTGCAGGACCCGGGCCTGGCGGAGCGGTTCGCAGGACTGGCCGCCGCGCTCGAGGGCGCGGAGGAGCAGATCGTCGGCGAGCTGAACGGCGCGCAGGGGCAGGCCATGGACATCGGGGGCTACTACCACCCCGATCCGGAGCGGGCCTCCCAGGCCATGCGGCCCAGCGCCACCCTGAACGGGATCCTGGAAGGCTGATCGGGGCTGCAACCGCCATCGCTCACGGTCGTCCCATGGGGGCGGGGCGTGGGTGGTGGAGTCCAGCCACCGGCGCTCGACGAGCGCGCTGAGCGTCCGGACCGAGGCCTGCAGCGCTGGAGCCACACGCAGCGGTCCATCCTCTGGCGCGGGTCGACGGCCGCCATGGAGGCGCGAAGGGGCTTGTGGCCGGCGGCCCTCTCCGAACACGGGCCGCGACTCCAGAGCCTGGTCGGGACGGGTCCTCAGCCCTCGTCGCCGCCGAACATCCCCTGCTGACCCACGGACCGGGTCAGGGACTCGAGGTGCGGGAAGGCCTCGACGAGGGTGGCCGGCGCAGCGACGGGCTCACGGCCACCCAGGAGCCACTTCAGCTCCAACGCGTTCGCCACGGCCTGACCCCCGAAGTGGTTGTTCGTGACCACCCAGGTCTCGTCCACCTCGCGCGAGATCGCGTCCGCGCGCTCGGCGAGCTCCCCCACCTCGGGCGGAGCGTAGAGGTAGTCGTAGCGCGCATCTCTCCCCACCCCCGCGCGGAACCACGTGGAGTGGTTCCGGCCGTGGAGCCGCAGGTAGCCGATCGGGCCCGTGGGGTGGAACCGGGCCGGCGGATGGTCCCACGCACTCGGGAGGTCGATGTGCGCGACCGAGTAGCCGAGCCCCCCGAGGCTCTTCAGCTGGGGAGGCTCGAACCACGAGCGGTGGCGCACCTCCAGGACCAGGGGCAGCGGGTCGAGCAGGCTCCGGATCCGGCCGAGGCGGCGGACCTCCTCGGGCCCCGCGTGGAAGGTGGCGGGGAACTGCACGAGCACGCCCGCGAGCAGCCTGCGCCGCAGCATGGGGACCAGCGCGGCATGGAGCGCCTCCGCCTCCTCCTCCCACGCCGGCAGGTCCTCGGGGCCATGGGTGAAGCGCTGGCTGGCCTTCACCGTGAAGCGGAACTCCGGCGTCCGGCGCACGGCCTCGACCCAGCGAGCCACCACGTCCGCACGCGTCCGCGCGTAGAAGGTGGCGTTGACCTCGACCCCGTCGAGGAACTGCGCGAGGAGGGTCAGCGGGTGGACGCCCCTCGGCATCGGCTGCGGGTGCACGCGGCCCGCCCAGTCGGGATAGGACCACCCGGCTGTGGCGACGCGGATCAAACCTCGGGCTCCGCTCCGGCCCGCCGGGCCGCCTCGCGCTCCGCCTCCAGCAGCGCCTCGCGGATCGCGGCGGTCCTCCCCCGCACCTCCTCCTCGCTCGCCCCTCGCGGGACCTCGATCGGAGTCCCCATGTGCGCGTACACCCTGGCGAACGGCTTCGGAACGGTGAAGCGGTCCCAGGAGGGGAGCCGCCAAGCGCGCTCCACGTGGATCCCCACCGGCACGATGGGGTGCCGGGTCATGTGAGCGAGGAACGGCACGCCGTCCGTGACGGAGTGGATCGGGCCCCGCGGCCCGTCGGGCGTCACGGCGATCGTGGTGCCCCCGCGCAGGGTCCGGATCATCTCCTTCATCGCGCGGGCACCGCCGCGGCTCGAGGAGCCGACGATGATCGGATAGCCGAGGCGCCGCAGCACCGCCATGGAGAGCTCACCGTCCTTCGAGGGCGAGACCAGCACCGCGCAGGGCAACCCGCGCAGCGCGCAGAGGACCGGGAAGGCCCGGCCGTGCCAGAAGATCAGGACGGAGGCGCGCCCCGAGTCGAACTCCAGGGTCGCGGGATCCTCCGCCGAGAGGACCCGTCGCCAGGTGCACGACAGCAGGCGGAACAGGAGCCCTCCCGCTACGGACACGAGCGGCTTGAGGAGTCGCCTCCTCGCACGCCGCACCCTGGCCGTGGACCTGTGCTTCCGCCTGACGGGCGGTTCCCCGCCGACCCGGGCCATCCCTGCGGTCAGCGCCCTCCGCTGCCGTCGGGCTCCATGAGCAGCTCATCCTGGAGGACCATCGGCTCCTCGACGGTGGACTCGACGCCCAAGGTCATGAAGGCCACTCCAGGAATGACCGCGAGAAACTCCGGTCCGAACGATGACTCGGAGTGGTAGCGCACGGTCTCACCCTCCAGGCGCCGCCAGCGGCTCGCGGGGCGGAAGTGCTTCCTCAGGAGGTCGGAGGACGGCAGCGCGTCGAGGGGGTTCGGCGGCATCTCGGTGTCGAACTCCTCGAGCGATGCCGCCATGCCCCCCATGAGGCCGCCGACGAGGCCGAGGACGCCGTCGTAGACCGAGGCCAGGACCTCCATCCAGTCCTC
>WTJQ01000297.1:5042-6770 GCA_011524785.1 Planctomycetota bacterium
CGACGAGGCCGAGGACGCCGTCGTAGACCGAGGCCAGGACCTCCATCCAGTCCTCTTGCGTGGCCAGGCCAGAGCCCTCGCGCACGGCATAGGTCCCCTTGGCCTCCTTCCCACGGGCCCGGATCGCGCGCTTCAGCTGCGAGGCGTTCGTGCTGATCATCAGCTGGCCCTCGGCAACGGCGAAGGACGGCTTCAAGAGCCCCGCAAGGTCAATCGGGAGCGGGAGCACCTCCCCCAGGTTGAAGCCCTCGTTGGCGGTCATGGTGTAGATGGGGACCTTGCGGTAGGGCTTCTGGCTCAAGTCGAACGCGGGGATCGCCTGGTCCATCATCCCCATCAAGGCCGCGAGCCCAGCTCCAGCCGTGCCCTCGTCCTCGACGGGGGCCGTGATCAGGATCGGCGGCGCGGAGAGCACGGAGACCTTGTTCGACATCGAGATGTCGAGGCGACCCGCCATGGTGCTCACCAGGCCCTTGATGGCCTCGGCCTCGGGTCCCGCCATGCCGTCGACGCCCAGGAGCCGGGCCAGGCCGTTCGGATCGACGGAGTAGGACATCTGGACGGCGGCGCCCTCGATGCTGGGCAGGGACGGCCCCTGCAGAGGCTTGCCGCCCAGCACGCGCGCCCCCTCCGAGGCCAGGAACCGCCCGTCAGTGTGGAAGCGATCGCCGTCCAGGACGACGCGCCAGTCCCCACCGCGCGAGGCCATCGTGAACCACGGCCCCATGAAACCCTCGCCCAGGGTCTGGAGGAGGTCGCCCATCCCCGGGGCCATCTCCCACTGCGGGGCCAGGCGAGCCTCCATGATCACGGTGCCCTCGCGAGCCTCGAAGCGGGCAGCCGATGAACGAGCCCCCTCAGGGGCTGCGACCGAGCCACCGAGGCCGAGCTCGAGGAGGCCACCGCGGATCGCGCAGCGCAGCTCGGGCCCGCCATCGGTCGCAGCCACCCAGCCCCCGGGAGCGTCGGCCGCCATCGCCCCCATCTGCTCGCGAATGGCGGCTGACAGCGCCTGCGCCGCGGCTTCGTCCGCAGCCTCGAGGAGCAGCAGGGCCTTCGCTGAGGGGAGGCCTCCCATTGGCGAGGTCAGGGCCCCGAACAGCTCGAAGGCCTCCTCCATCGAGGGCCCCGAGATGGAGACCGCGCGAACCGAGTCCAGCAGCTCCGACCACGGCTGACCGGTCAGACCGAGCGCGCTCTCCAGCTGCATGCCTCCCAGCTCTCCCTCCAGCAGGGCCAGGGCACCCTCCATCTCCGGCTCGGCCAGCAGGCGAGCCCAGGCGGTGCCGCCGTAGGCCTCGATCATGGCCGGCACGTCGGGGATGCAGATCGCGAAGGACGCCTCCTCCGGATGCAGGGCGAGGTGGTCCCCAACGGCGGGAGTGGAGACGACGGGGAGCGGCGCGAGGGCCGCGAGGAGCAGGGCGGGTGCGATCATGGCGCGTGGATTGTGACGGAGGTCCGAGGTCGGCGGGACGCGGGGCAGGGAGAATCGGCCCCCACACCGGACGTACGCGGGGAGGCCCGGCCGCTTCAGAGCGATTCCGGTGATGGTGCCTGCAGGGTCGGAAGGCAGCCGCCGAAGCTGGGGACGGCTGCCCAGTCACCGAGCCCCCGGGGAGATCACCCCTCGACCTGCGCCGCGCCGGAATCGCCGCCCAGGGCGCAGGCTCCTCCACCGATTCGGCCGAAGAGGAACAAGGTCCGCTCAGACCCACCTCGGACCTC
>WTJQ01000059.1 GCA_011524785.1 Planctomycetota bacterium
ATGGAGGGCGCCTCGACGCCGCCCCGGAACACGAGGTGCTCGGCAGTCGGGGAGACACGGCAGCGTGGGCACCCTGGCCCTCGCACCCGGCGCGCGCATCGTCCACCCGCTCCCGCGCGGCACCGCGCGGGACCACTGGTTCCGCGTCGTCGACCTGGGCCCCAACGGGTCCCTCCCCTCGACCGCGGTGGCCGTTCCCCAGGCTCCTCGCGGCACCTCTGCCACCCTCTTCGTGGTCGAGGACCTGGGCCGACTCGGCGTCTGGAGCGGCACGAGCCGCCCGCGCCGGATCGCCTCCCTCCACGTCCCGGGCACCCCGCCCGGCGACCTCCCGGCGGACCTGCCGCCGGTCATCGGGGACAAGAGCTTGCCTCCGGCCTGAGCCTCGCGCTCTGCCGACAGGTGGGAGACAGATGGATGGAAGCGAGGGGAGGGGTGAGAGCCTCCCCTCGCGCCTTTCTTGGGGCCCGGCCCTGCGTCGTTCGCACCCCTGGAGCGAAGCGTCGGCTCCCTCAGAGCCCGCGCGCCCGCCGGCGGTCGGCGTCCTCCGCGAGCGGCACCAGGCGCCGCAGTTCACGCGCAAGCTCCCAGTCCACCTCGCCCACGAGCAGCTCGTCCCGCGAGCGCGTCGTCACTTCGCCGTGCGGTGAGACGAGCGTGGCCTCGCCGGGGAACTCGAGGCGCATCCGCCGCCGGCCCACCTCGGCGACTCCTCCACGGTTGCAGCCCAGGACCCAGCACTGCCCCTCCACCGCGCGGCCGCGCAGGAGGACCTCCCAGTGGGCGCTCCGGGCCACCGGCCACTGGGCCACCACGACGAGCAGCTCGGCGCCCGAGGCCACGGCCCCCGCGGCCACCGTCGGGAAGCGCAGGTCGTAGCAGATGAGGCCCGAGACCCGCCCGTCGGCGATCGGGTGCATGGAGGGCGCCTCGACGCCGCCCCGGAACACGAGGTGCTCGGCAGTCGGGGAGAAGAGGTGCTCCTTGTCGTGGAGCGCATGGATCGCTCCGCCGTCCAGGAGGTGCAGGCGGTTGCTTGGACGCTCGCTCGCATCCACCGGGCCGAAGGCGGAGCCGACCACGGCGACCCCGGCCGCCGCCGCGTGCTGGGCGAGGTCCTCGACCGCGCGCTGACTGGAGGCCAGCTCGTCCGGCCCGGCATTGGGCACGAAGGAGGTCGGCCACATCTCCGGCAGGGCCAGGAGCTCGGCACCCGCGGCCGCGGCCTCCTCGACCGCGCTCCGCGCCTGCGCCAGGTTGGAGGGCACGTCCCCCGTCAGGAGGTCGAGGGGAGCCGCGGCGACGCGCATGGGCGGATGGTACCGAGCGATTCGGCCTTCGCTTCCTGGGACGGGGGTGGGAAGATCGGGGCATGGACCTCGCGCTCGAGCGGCCCCTCCCCCTGCGCCTCGACGCTCCGGGAAGACTGCGTCTCGACGCTCCGGGAAGAGAAGCACCGGGAGGAGCAGCACAGAGAAGAGAAGTGGAGCCTCGCCCGGGGGCGGGGCTCGCCGGTTCCACGCGGCACGCGCGTAACCTCCAACGCACCACGGCCGCATGAACCTCGCCGAGCCGTCCCCCATCCCGGCGAGCCATGCGCGCGTGTTCCTCGCGCAGCCCGTGCCGGGCTCCGCCTGGCGCGACCTGCTCGAGCCCCTGCTCGTGCGCATGCCGGTGGAGGCCGCCGACCGCACCATGATGCTGCTGGAGGAGAGCCGCGGCGCCTGGGCGGTGCTGCTGCCTGGCCCACCTGGACGGGCCCTCTTCATCGGGAGTGCGCTGTCCGGCACGGTCCCCGCGCTGGCGGCGCTCGGCTGGCGCGTGGTGGTCGCCGATCCGAGCCTGGAGCGGTGCCGGCTGGCCGCGCGTCGGGACCAGGAGTTCGCCCCTGGACGCGTGGTGCACGTGGCCCTCAAGGGACCTCGGCTGCCCCTGCCCAGCGCCTCGTTCGACCTCGTCGTGCGGGAGGACGGCGCTCCGGGGCTCGAGGTCGAGGCCATCGTCCCCGCCAACGAGCTCACGCGTCTCTCCCGGCGTGAGGTGGCGCTGGTCGCCGACAACCGCCTCGCTTACAAGCGCGCGACCGGCGTGCGAGGGCGCTTCCAACGCCTGAACCCGCTGGCTTGGCTGTGGAGCGCGGCTCGGCCGGAGCCTGGCCGGGCCACCCTGTGGGGCCATGCGCGCTCGCTGACGCCCATGGGACCGCAGCGGCGCTTCGCGCTCTACCCCGACGCGCGCGAGTTCAGCCACGTGGTCGGCCTCGACGCCGAGCGCCCGCGGCTCACGGTGGGGCCGCGGGAGCGCGCCAATGCCCCCAAGGTCCTGGCCCAGGGACTTGGCCTCTTCCCGATCCTGACCCCCAGCTTCGCCGTGCTCGCCGGACCGCGCGGACACTCGCGGATGGAGCGCGCTCTGGCGGCGCTCGCCGAGCGGCTCGGCGAGGAGGGCGCGGCCCTCGACCAGCTGGTCGCCACGCGCTCGAACGCCGCGCTCGTCCTGACCGCGCCCCGGGGCACGCGCATGGAGGAGGAGCGCACGTGCGTCCCTGGCGCCTGGGCCGTGCACGTGCCCCTGTCGCCCGGCAAGCGCCGCCTCCTCCGGCGTCACCAGGAGCACCTGCGGAGCGCGCGAGGACGCTTCCCCGAGCTGGGCCTGCCCGAGCCGCTGTTCGATGGCGAGGTGGAGGGGATCCCCGTGTTCGTCGCGCGGCGCCTGCCCGGCTGGACGGCGACCCACGTCACCGACGACGAGGCGAAGACGGCCCGCACCGCCGCGTCCCTCGCCAAGGTCCTCGAGTCGCTCGTCGTGAAGGAGGCGCGCCCCCTGACCGCGGAGGCCTTCGAGCAGCTGCTGGGCGGGCGCATCGAGCGGGTCGCGCGACAGGTGCGGGTCCCCTCCTCCAGCGCACGCGTGCGCCGGGAGCTCGACCTGCTGCGCGAGCGGCTGGTGGGCGAGATCGTGCCCCTCGTCTTCCACCATGCGGACCTGCGCGCGAAGCACGTCATGGTCGCACCCGACGGAGGCTTCGCGGGCGCGCTCGATCTCGGCTCCGCCGAGGAGCGGTTCCTGCCCCTCGTCGACCTGCTCCACCACCTCGGGCACCAGCGCAAGCAGACGCGGGGCTGCAGCTCCGCCGCCGCGTGGCACGCCCTGCGCTCCCCGGCCGGGCGCACGGAGGCGGAGGAGGACTGCCTCCAGCGACACGCCTCCGCTCTCGGGCTCTCCCAGGGCTACGTCGAGGCCCTGCTGGACGCCTATCCCCTGCTGGTGGCCGGCATGGCCGAGCGCAACTGGGACTGGTCGCGGCCGGCCTGGATCCGCCGCGAGTTCGGGGTCTGACCCACTCCTGGACACTCCTGGGGGCGTTCGAGGCGTCCGGTCGCAGGCCGAGCTTGGGATTCGGTCGCGGCTGGTCGATGGCTGAGGAGTGAGTCCCCTCGCTCGGCCCCCCGAGCTCCCCCGCCATGCTGCTGCCCTCCGTCCTCCTCGCCCTCGTCCTCGGCTCGGTCCTCCTCGTCCAGGGGCGCTCCTGGTGGGCGTTCGTCCTGGGAGGCGTCTCCATCGTCGCCGGCTGGGGCCTGGACCGAGGAGAGCTCGACCCGGCCGTCCTCACGGTGCTCGCCGTCGGCGGCGCGCTGGCGGCGATCACGGGGATCCCGGCCCTCCGCCGCGTCCTCGTGACCGGCCCGTCGATGCGCCTGGTCGCCCCGCTGCTGCCGCGGATGAGTGAGACCGAGCGCGTGGCCCTCGAGGCCGGCACGGTCTGGTGGGACGGGGAGCTCTTCTCCGGCCGCCCGGACTGGGACCGCCTCGCGCGGTTCGAGCCCGTTCCCCTCACGGACGAGGAGCAGCGCTTCCTCGACGAGGAGGTCGAGACGATCTGCCGGATGACGGACAACGAGCGCGTCGACGAGCTCGGGGACCTGCCGCCCGAGGTCTGGTCCTACCTCAAGTCCAAGCGCTTCATGGGGCTGATCATCCCGCGCGAGTACGGCGGCCTCGACTTCAGCGCGCGCGCGGTGAGCGAGATCATCACGCGCTGCTCGAGCCACAACGTGACGCTCGCCGTCACGGTGATGCTGCCCTCGTCCCTCGGCCCCGCCGAGCTGCTGCTGCACTACGGGACCGAGGAGCAGAAGAAGCGCTGGCTGCCGCGCCTGGCGCGCGGCGAGGAGGTCCCTGCCTTCGCCCTGACCGAGCCCTTCGCCGGCTCGGACGCAGGCTCCCTGAGCAGCCGCGGCGTCGTGTGCCGCGGCCAGTGGAACGGCCAGGAGGTGCTGGGCGTGCGCCTCGACTGGAACAAGCGCTACATCACCCTCGCTCCGGTCGCGAGCCTCCTCGGCGTGGCGTTCCAGCTGGAGGATCCGGAGGGGCTCCTGGGCGAGGACGAGCACCGCGGCATCACCCTGGCGCTGGTCCCCACCAGCCTGCCCGGGGTGGAGACGGGACGACGCCACGATCCGCTGGGGGTCAAGTTCATCAATGGTCCCACCACGGGCCGCGACGTCTTCGTCCCGCTCGATCACGTCATCGGGGGCGCGGACCAGGTCGGCAACGGCTGGCGCATGCTGATGGACTGCCTGTCGGCCGGACGCTCCCTGTGCCTGCCCGGCCTCGCGTGCGGCGCGGCCCAGACCACCCTGCGCACCGTGACCTCGTACGGCATGGTGCGCGAGCAGTTCGGGATGCCGATCGCCCGCTTCGAGGGCGTGGAGGAGAAGCTCTCCCGCATCGCCGGGGACAGCTGGTGGATGGACGCCGCGCGAGAGCTCACCGCGGCCTCGGTCGCCGCCGGGGAGAAGCCCGCCGTCCTGTCGGCGATCATGAAGGCCTGGACCACCGAGGCCATGCGCGACGTGGTCAACGAGGGGATGGACGTCCTGGCGGGCGCCGCGATCTGCCGCGGCCGGAAGAACGTCCTGGCCGGCTTCTACCAGGCCCTCCCCATCGGCATCACCGTGGAGGGAGCCAACGTGCTCACGCGGACGCTGATCGTGTTCGGGCAGGGCGCCCTGCGCTGCCACCCCTTCGCCTTCGCCGAGGTCGACGCCGTGCAGCAGGGGGACCGCGTCGCGTTCGACCGCGCCTTCGCGGGGCACATCGGCCACACCCTCGCCACGGCCGCGCGCGCGACCGCCACTGGCTGGACCGCGGGCCTGCTCGGCAGCGGGCGCACGCTCCCCGGACGCCTGGCCTGGGGCTCTCGCCACGTCACGCGCCTCTCCGCTGCATTCGCGCTCGTCTCCGAGGCCTCGATGATCACGCTCGGCGCTGACTTGAAGCGCAAGGAGCGCCTCACGGGCCGCCTCGCCGACGCGCTCGCCCACCTCTACTTCGCGAGCGCGGCGCTCCAGCGCGACCTGCGTCGCGGCAGCCTGGCCTCCGACGGCCCGTACCTCGAGTGGGCCCTGCGGACGCACCTGGGCGCTGCCGAGGACGCGCTCCTGGGGGTGCTGGACAACCTGCCGAACCGCCTCGTCGCCACGGCCCTCCGCGTCATGGCGCTCCCGCGCGGGCGCACGGTCGCGGCGCCCGACGACGCCCTCGCTGCGGAGGTCGCCCGCCTGGCGCTCACCGACGCGGACACGCGGGAGCGACTGACCCACTCGGTCCACGTCCCGGCCCCCGAGCGTTCGGGGCTGGGCGCGATCGAGGACGCCGCGGCCGCCATCGGCGCGGTCGCCCCGCTGCTCGCTCGCGTCAAGGCCGCGGTGCGCTCCGGCCAGCTGCAGCGTGCTGCGGAGCCCGAGCTCCTGAGCACCGCCGTCGAGGCGGGGGTGCTCACCGAGGGCGAGGCCGACTCCGTGCGCCACGCGCGGCACCTCCAGCGCGAGGCCGTGCAGGTCGACAGCTTCGGACCCGAGGCCTACCGCGCCCGCTGCGGCGCCTGAGGCCGCCCGGCGGTCCCGCATCGAGACGCTTCTGGAGCCCCTCCAGCGGAGGGCTGCCGGGAGTCGATGAGAGGAACGGGTCTCTCCCACCCGTCATGGCCTCCCCTCTCCGCAGCCCCCGCGCACGGCGCGGCATGACCCTCGTCGAGGTCATGGTCAGCGTGTTCGTGCTGACGCTCTGCACGTGGATGCTGAGCACGACGCTGATGGCCTCGGCGCGCCACGCCGAGAACAAGCGGGAGCGCGCCTGGGCGGTGGAGGCCGCCACCAACCTCGTGGAGCGCATGCACGGGCTCCCGTTCGAGGAGGTCTTCGCCCGCTACAACGCGAGCGCGGCCGACGACCCGGACGAGGCGTGCCCGGGCCCCCACTTCCCGGTCGAGGGGCTCGCGCCGACGCCCGACGACGAGGACGGCTTCGTGGGGCGCGTGTGGCTGCCCGGCCCTGGCCCCGAGCTCCGCGAGGACCTCGACCTCCTCGAGCTCGGCCTCCCGCGCGACCTGAACGGCGATCTCGTGGTGGACGCTGCGGACCACGCCGACGACCACCGCCTGCTGCCCGTGATGGTCGAGGTGTGCTGGTCCAGCGGCGGCGGCCTGCGCCGGTTCCGCGTCGAGACCGTGCTCTCGAGCCTCGAGCGAGGTCTGCGATGAGGTCCGCTCGCCAACGGGCCCGGGCGAGCGCGAGGCGTCAGGCCGGCTTCACCCTCATCGAGCTGATGATCGCGGTGGTGATCCTCGGCCTGGTCTCGATGAACATGCTGATGATCTCGCGCAGCGGGACGAGCGCGGTCGAGAGCGAGGCCTTCCGCACCACCCTCGAGGACGAGGCCGACCTGACCGCGCGATTGACTGCCGCAGGCCTTCAGGTGGCCAA
>WTJQ01000287.1 GCA_011524785.1 Planctomycetota bacterium
CGCGCTCGTCGGAGCGGCCCTCGCGCTCCCCCTCACCGCCGTGGGCGCTGGCGCCCAGCGCCCAGCCGAGCAGCAGCTGCCCGTTGGCGACCTGGAGCTCGAGCCGTCGGCTCTCGAGCTCGTCGAGGGCTTCGTCGAGAACCTCCTCGAGGAGCGCCTGACGAGGGGGCTCGTCGTCGGCGTCAGCACGGCGAGCGAGCAGTGGGTCGGGGGCTATGGCGTCGCTCGGGACGATCGCGAGGGTGCACCCCACGGCGACACGCGCTTCGAGCTGGGCTCGATCACCAAGGTGTTCACGGGGCTCCTCCTCACCGAGGCCGTTGCCCGAGACGAGGTCGCTCTCGACACGCCATTGTCGAGCCTCCTCCCGGAGGGCATCGAGCTGGAGGAAGCGGGAGGGCCGATCCAACTCGTCCACCTGGCGACCCACTCCTCCGGTCTCCCCCGCATGCCTCCTGCGTTCAAGCGGACGGACCCCGCGCAGCCCTACACAGGCCACGGAGAGGATGCGACCCTCCGCTACCTGGACCAGCTGCGGGTCCGAACCCTCCCCGGGACGCGCTACGCCTACAGCAACCTCGGTGTCGGCGTCCTTGGCGAGCTGCTGGTCGGAGCCGCCGATGCGAAGGACTACGGAGAGCTCGTGGAGGCCAGGCTCTGCGAGCCTCTCGGTCTGAAGGCGACGACCGCGGCTCGGCCTGGGGCGAGCGAGGACTGCGCCCAGGGGCACGACGCTCTGCTGCGGCCCGTGGACCCCTGGCACTTCGAGGTCATGGCTGGCGCGGGCTGCCTGCGCTCGACCATGAACGACGTCCTGCGCTTCGGGCGCAGCCAGCTCGCCCCGAGCACGGTGCACGCGCAGGCTCAGGAGGCCGCGTTCCGACCGGCTCAGGGGTCCGGTCCGACCATGGGCCTCGGCTGGCACCTGACCCCGCTCGGCGTGCTCTGGCACAACGGCCAGACCCAGGGCTGCCACTCCTTCCTCGCGCTCGATCGCCGGGCAGGCCTCGTCGTCGCCGTCCTCTCGAACGCCAGCGGACCCGAGCCGGACCTTCTCGGACAGGGCCTGCTGCGATCCCTGACGGGCAGGAAGCCGGCACGGCCTCTCGAGGTTCAGCGCGCGGGCAAGCCGAGTCCCGAACGGATCGAGCGGGTGCTCGGGGAGTACTCCCTCGGCCCCTTGCAGCCGCTCGTCGTGAGCCGTGAGGGCGGCCTCGTCTCGCTGCAGCTCGGGCTCCAGCAGCCCGTCCGTCTCGACCCCGAGGACGACACGGGCACTTCCTGGTTCTGCCGGGGTGTGGACGCGCGGATCATGTTCGATGAAGGGCCAGGCGAGGCACCGGGGCTGACGCTCCTCCAGAATGGCCTCGAGCTGCGCGCCACCCGCAAGCGACCATGAAGCAGGACCGCATCACCGAGCGCTACGGCCGCGACGACGAGCTCGCCGGCCTGGAGGACGACGACACGATCGTCGACGGCCCGGAGGAGCGGGCCCGCAAGCTGGCGAAGGTGGTCCTGACCGCGTTGGTCGCCGTGCCCGTCACGATCCTGCTGATCCTGACCCTGCGGCCCGAGGGCACCCCACGCGTGACCCGCTGGCCCAACGGCTACACCCGCACGGAGATCAGCTACCGCGAGGGTCGCCTCGGCCGGGTCCCCCACGGACCCGCTCGAGCGTGGCACGAGAACGGGGTCCTCGCCGAGGAGGGGCGCTACCGGGAGGGCGTGCCGACCGGGTCCTGGGCGTTCTTCGACGAGGCCGGACGCGAGGTGTCGGCGCCCGCCGAGGCCGAGCGCATGCTTCCCCCCGAGACGCGCTTCAGCGAGCCCGACTGACCGCGGGCCAGGGATCGGTCCGGAAGCTCGGGGCCGGCAGCCCCGCGGCGTTGAAGAGGTTCGAAGCGTCCGCAGCTCCCCACGCGAAGCGAACCGCCCGCGCGTCGGGGACCTCGTCGCTCCACACGGTGATCAGGCCCTTGGCCTGCATGACCTCGGCCTTGGCGGGGCGGAAGACCTGGTCCTTGCCAGCGATGCTGAACCAGCGGCTGGGGTCGTCGCCGCGGAGCTCGAGGCCCTCGGCGTGGTCGAAGCGCAGGATGGCGTTGGGCCCGTTGATGTCGACGGAGCTCAGCATCGGTCCCTGGTAGGGCACGTCCACGCCGTAGTCCCGCGCGAGCGCGATGAGGGCCAGGCGCCGACCGACCTCGGCCTTCTCCTGGGGGTGGATGTCCCCGGGATCGCCGATGTCCATCGTCACGGCCTGGCCGGTGTTGGGCAGGCTCAGAGCCATCGTCTGGGCCTCGCGGAGCTCAGCGGCCTCACCGCGGTCCCCGCCGTAGCCGAAGGGTGCGATCTGGACCCAGTAGAAGGGGAAGTCCCCGCGGCCCCAGCGCGTCCGCCAGTCGCGGATCATGGCGGGGAAGAGCTCGCGGTACTGGAGGGCGCGCTCGCGGTTCGACTCGCCCTGGTACCAGATGACGCCCCGCATGGCCATCGGAACGAGCGGCTCGATCATGCCGTTCGAGAGCGCGGTGGGACCGTTCTGGTCGAACCATCCGCTCGTCGGCATCGGGCCGCCCAGGTCCCCCATGGTGCAGCCGCGCTTCACGCGCCACTCGCCGTCGAGGACGAGCTCCTCCGAGCCGTCTGCCAGCGCGAGCCGGACCGACGACGGTCCGCTGGAGCTCCAGCCGATCGTGCCCGCGCCCCCGGTGTCGACAGCACAGACCGCCAGGGTGTTCACGCCTGCGGTGAGCAGTGCTGCAGGAACGGGGTAGGAGCGTGCCGACTGGTAGCGACCCGGCACGCGCACGGCGCCGATCTCCTGGCCGTTGATCCAGGTGACGTCCATGTCGTCCACGGCGCCGAGGTGCAGGACGAGGTCCTTGCCCTGCCAGTGCGGCGGGACCTCGAAGGAGCGGCGGAACCAGCCCAGGCCGTCGAAGCCAGCCCACCCGAGCTGCGCGAACATCGTGGGCACCTGCCCCGTCTCCCAGTCCGCGAGGTCGGTCTGAGGGAGCTGCCAGCGCTCCTTCATGCCGGGGTCGGTCGCCGCCACGCGCGCCCACCACTTGGCCTGCAGCTGTTCGACGGTGTCGCCGCCTCCGCCGTCGCGCAGGGCTCCGACGCGATCCAGCGTCTCGTCGAAACCGCCCAGGCGGCGCAGGGTCTCCTCACTGGTCCACGCCTCGGCCACGGTGCCTCCCCAGGCGGAGCGAACGAGCCCGATGGGAACGTCCGGCATCGAGCGCATGAGCTCGCGGCCGAAGAAGTAGGCCGTCGCGCTGAACGGCAGGACGGTGTTCGGGGTGCAGACCTCCCAGCGAGCCTCGACCTCGTGCTGCGGCGCGGCCGCGATGGTCTTCTCGATGAACCCGAGGCGCAGGAGCGGGTGGTCCGCCAGCTTCGCGGCGTCGACCCCCTGCTCGAGCCAGGCCATGTTCCACTCCATGTTCGACTGACCGGAGCAGACCCAGACCTCGCCGCTCAGCACGTCCCTCAGGCTCGCGCTCGCGCCTCCGCTGGTCGCGGTCACGGTGTGAGGTCCACCAGCCTCGGGCGTGGCCAGCTCCACCTGCCAGCGGCCATCCGCGCCCGCAGTCGTCGCGACGGCTTCCTCACTCCACGAGCCCTGGACCGACACCTCGGCGCCAGGATCCGACGTTCCCCAGATCGCCGCCGCCGTCTCGCGCTGGAGGACCATGTGATCCCCGAAGACGTTGGCGAAGCGGACCTCGCCGCCTCCGCAGGCCGGCGTGAGGAGGGTCAGGAACAGGAGGGCACTGGCGGGCAGCATGCGCGGCATCGTACCGCGCACGCTCGCCCCGGGACCGTCCTCGACGATCCAGAGGCCCCGCCATCGAGCGATGGCTGATCGTCAGCGGTCAGAGCCGATCGTCGTCAGACCAGGGCTCTCCGGATCGAGCTCCAGGGAGCGGATGCGGAACGAGACCTCCATGGCGCCCCCCGAGTGCACTTGGGGGGCGATCCGGCCGCCGCGCCGCTCCTCGGAGTCGATGAAGTGGACGGTCCGGTGGCCGTTGAGGGCCAGCTGGATCTGGTTGCCCACGGCCAGGATCTCGTAGGTGTTCCACTCGCCGGGCCGGTGGTGGTCCTCCACGTCCTCCACGAGGATCCCGCGGCCGTGCTCGTCGTAGAGCTTGCCCCACCAGCCGGCGCCGATGTCCGCCTGATAGCCCTTGATGTCGCCGTCGGCCAAGGGCATCGAGCGGAACTGGATGCCGCTGTTCTCGGTGTCGGGCTCGAGCTTCACGTCGACGATCAAGCGGAAGTCGGCGAGGTCGAAGTCGCTGATGAGGAAGGCGTTCTTGGCCAGGCCGTCGGTCCGGCCCACGATCACGCCGTCCTCGACCGACCAGAGCTCGGGGTCCCCCGTCCAGCCGGTCAGGGTCTTCCCGTCGAAGAACTCGCCCTCCTCGCCGGGGAGCAGGCGGCGCGCGACCTGGGAGTCACTGCCGAGGTAGGCCACGAGGTCGACGGCCTCCTCCTCGGTGAGGGCGTCCAGCTGGCCCTCGGGCATGAGGGAGTTGGGATCCGTCCGCCGCGCCTCGATGTCCGTCTTGTCGAGCTCGAGCGGGCCGGTCTCGGTCGAGAGGACCAGCAGCTCGGAGGTCTCCCTCGCGATGACCCCGGTCAGGATCCGGCCGTCCACCGTCGCCACGATCTCGGCTCGGTAGTCCGCTGGGATCTCGGCGCTGGGGTCGATCAGGTTGCGCAGGAGGTAGTCGAGGTCGGCGCGGTTCGAGCCCGTGAGGCCCGGTCCCACCGCGGCCCCGGCGTCGAAGAGCTCATGGCAGCGCTGGCAGGTCTTGGCGTAGACCGCACGCCCGTGATTCAGGTCGGCCGCCGCGAGGCGCTCGTCCGTGAGGCGCTCCTTCCAGCTCGCGAGCTGCGCGAGCTTGTCCCCGGTCACGGGACGCAGGCTGCCCCACACGGCGTCGAGCGCGCGCGCGTGGTCGGCCGACATCTCCTGGATCCGGCGCGCGTCCGTCGGGGCGATCAGGCTCGGCGCTCCGAGCCTTCCTGCTCCGATCCCCTCGAGGACGGCCAGCGCGCCCCCGGAGTAGCTGGTCAGGACCGCGACGGCCTCCCGCTGCTCCTCAGGGGAGAAGGCGCCCCATGCGCCCAGGACCGCGCTCGTGGTCACCTCGTCGGGCCAGGTGCCCAGGGCCCGCAGGGCGCGGACGCGGGTCGCGGGATCTGCCAGCCAAGTGACCAGGACCTCGCGGGTGCCGGGGTCCTTGGCCGCGACGAGGACCTCGAAGGCCAGGTCCCGTCGCTCGCCGTCCTCCGCGAGCCAGGTGCGCAGGCCGGGGAAGGCGCGGGCGTCCCCGAAGCGCGCCGCGATCGGCGTCAGGCGCTGGTCCAGCTCGGCGTCCCCCAGAGCGAGGAAGCGTCCGTAGATCGAGTCCCAGCCCTCGGGAGCCTCGACTCCCCGCCGGTCCCCGAGCGCCTCCTGCAGGGCGTCGAGGGTCCGCAGCTGCTCGGCGCGGTCCTCGAGGGCTCCCAGGTGGGCCACCAGCGCGGGCAGGGAGGCGTCGGTGGCTGCGGCCCGGCGCACCGCGAACTCCTGCAGGGTGTCGGAGGCGCAGCCGCGCACCAGCGCCAGCCCCTGCACCGGGTCCAGCCCCACGCAGTCCTCGAGCCCGTACCAGGTGACGAGCTCGGTGGTCCGCTCGGCCATCGCGGGCTCGCTGTGAGCCAGGGCACGCAGCAGCGGCCAGCGCGCGCCGACCTCGAAGCGCTGGGCCGCTGACGCCAGCTGGCGCAGGACGACGGGGTCCTGCTCGATCTCGGCCCGGGCAGCGAGAGCTCCCACGAGGTCACTCGTGCCGGCCTCGCCGAGGAAGCGCGCGGCCCAGCCGCGCACGGTCGGGTCCTCGTCCTTGGCGAGGACCTCGAGCAGGCGCTCGGAAGCGATGCTGCGGCAGGCGCCCAGCGTCCAGAGAGCGTGGAGCCGCTGGGTCTGGTGGGGACTCGCCGCGAGGCGCGCATCCAGAGCCAGCCCCGCGGGCACGGACAGCCCGCGCTCCTGCAGGAGGCGCCGCGCGCGCCGACCGGCCCAGACATCGTCACTGAGGGCGATCCTGACCAGCTGCGCCTCCTCCATCGCGGGGAGATCGACCGCCGCGCTCTCGAGGTCTCCGTACCGCAGCCGGTAGAGGCGGCCATTGGAGCGATCCCAGCGCGCCGCGTCGTTCAGGTGGCACGCCTGCTGGTCGTACCAGTCGATGAAGAACACCTCCCCATGCGGACCCGTCCGCGCGGAGATCCCGCGGAACCAGGCGTCGTTGGCGCGCAGCAGGTCCTCGCCGTGCGACGCGACATAGGTCGCGCCATCGGGGACCAGCAGGTCGCGGTTCATCCGGTTGCCGTGGACGTTGAAGAAGAGCGCGCTGTCCCGGTACTCCGCGGGGAAGGCGCCTCCCTGGTACACGAGCAGGCCGCAGTGGGCGTGGCCGCCCCCCGCGCCGTCGCTGCGCCCGTTGCCGCCGTGCGGCGAGTCCCCCACGAAGTGCCGGTGGTCCGCGATCGTCGGCAGGTCGGCGAAGGTGTAGGGATCGTCATGGCTCCCCGCCTGCCGCTGGTACCGAGCGCCCGAAACGAGGTGGTAGAAGTGCGGGATCACGCAGGCGCTGACGAAGGCCTCGCCGCGCGAGTCGAAGTCCACGCCCCAGGGGTTGCTTGTGCCCTCGGCGAAGACCTCGAAGGTCCGGTCCGTCGGGTGGTAGCGCCAGACC